>JALZII010000252.1 GCA_030860365.1 Actinomycetota bacterium | reverse complement strand
CCCGGCCCACTGCGGGCCCATCAGCCGCTGAGCTCCGCGAGCTTGGCGTCGAGCGCCTCGGTGTCGACGGACCCGGGCAGCCCGATCAACACCAGCTGCGATTCCCGCGGCAGCTCGCCCCAGGCGCCCAGGCGCTTGATGTGCCACGAGCGCCCCACGAGCTGGAACTCGTAGCGGTTCTCCGGATCTTCCTGGAGGCAGAGGAAGCCCTTGCCGCGCATCACTCCCTCTGGCAGCTCGGGGAGGACCTCCGTCAGCTCGGTCCCGTTCACCGGCGCCTCTCCCGACCAGCTCCAGGTCACGTAGTCGGGGTGCTCGCGACCGGCGCCGCGGTGCTCGCTGTTCGCCGGCCCCTCGTCGTGGTGGGCGCCCAGCAGGAAAGCCGTCGGCACCTCGGCGTACGAGGTCTCGAACACCTCGGCGAAGCGAGCCATCCCTCGCAGCCGCTCGCGACTGGCCTGCATGGCGTCCGGGGCGGCCAGGTCGCTCTTGTTCAGCACGATCAGGTGCGCCGCGCGCAGCTGGTCGGTGACCTGCAGGCCGACCTGGGACTCGGGGCCGTGCTCGCTCACCGTGGAGGCGTCGACGACGACGACGATCCCGTCGCGGCGGTAGCCGGGGACGTCGCCGTACATGGCGATCGCGGCCGGGTCGCCGACGCCGCTGGCCTCGATGACCACGTGCTCGGGAGGGTCGTCGCGGTCGCGCAGGCCGGCGAGCTCGAACAGCAGCTCGCCACCCATGCTGCAGCACACGCACCCGTTGGTGAGGCTGATGGTCTCGCTCGACCGCGAGCGCACGAGGCCGGCGTCGATGTTGATCGCCCCGAAGTCGTTGACCAGGACCGCGAGCCGCCGGCCACCGGAGTCGCCGAGCATCCGGTTCAGCAGCGTGGTCTTGCCGGCGCCGAGGTAGCCGCCGATCACCGTCAGGGGTATCTCAGGACGGCTGGGTGACACCTGTGGCGAGATTAGTGTGACCGCCGGGCCGGGCTGAAGCAGCCGACCGCTCGTCAATCCCCCGGGACCGGCCTCAGCCGAGCCCAGTGAGCCGCTTCACCTCGGCTACCAGGCGCTCTCTGAAGACCTTCGTGCTGAAGCGGGACGCGTTCTCCACTGCCTCTGTGGGGTCGAAGCGGTCGAAGTCGACCTCGCTCAATGCCTCGGCGAGGGCGTCCGGCGTGGTGGGATCCACCAAGACCCCGGTGTGCCCGTCGATGACGGTCTCGCGAGTCCCTCCGGCATTCAGGCCCACCACGGGACGGCCCGCGGCCTGGGCTTCGACAGCCACGATCCCGAACTCCTCCTCGTTGGGGACGATGACCGCGCGGGCCCTCGCGTAGAGCGAGCTGAGCTCGCAGTCGCCGACGCGGCCGAGCAACTCGGCGGTTTCGTGGTAGCGGCTCGCGAGCCTCGCCTCCTCGGGCCCTGAGCCCACGACCTTGACCCTGGCACCGCTGCGGCGAGCGGCCTCGATGGCGGAATCGATGCGCTTGTGAGCCACCAGCTCGGACACCACGAGAAACCAATCCTCGGGCTGCCCGGGGGCGAACCGGCTGATGTCCACCGGTGGGTGCACGATCGGCGCGTCGCGGCCGTAGAAGCGCCCGATCCGCTCCTGGGTGATGCGCGAGTTGGCGATGTAGTGGTCTACGCCGGCTGCCGCTCGCCGGTCCCAGCGCCGGATCGCGTGCAGGACGAAATCGAGAGCAGGGCGCAGCGCTCGCGGCGCCTCGGCGAGCGCACGGCGGCGCTCGTGCCACGCGTAGCGGAAGGGCGAGTGGCAGTAGCAGACGTGAGTGGCCCCGGCCGGCTTGCGCAGGCCGTGGGCGAAGGCGCTGCTGCTCGAGACCAGCAGCCGGACATCCTCGACTCGCAGGGATTCGGCGGCCAGCGGGAACGCGGGCAGGAGCCGGCGAAAGCCCTGCTGGCTCGCTCCCAGGCGCTGGAGAGGCGAGGTGAGCACCCGGCGGGACGAGAAGCTTCCGCCGGTGCCTGCCTCGTCGTACAGGAGGGTGTAGATCGGAGCTTCGGGCCAGCAGTCGGCCATCGCAGCGAAGGTGCGCTCGGCGCCGCGCATCACAAGGAGGTAGTCGTGGGCCAGCGCGCAGTGCCGGCCGAGCGAAAGCCCGTCCACCGTTCACATTGAACACACACGCCGCGGGCTGGGTCCCGCTACTACTTGCCATAAACGTGGAACGCTTCTAGGGTGGGAGCCGGACGGTTTCTCGGGGCGGGGGTAGTCCGAGGCCCGATGGACACGCTTTTCCGCCGGCGCGGACGCGCGGGCGTGGGGACCCATGGCACGGAAGGCAGGGGAACCAATGCCAGACCTATTCACCGACGGCTCGACGGCGCGGCGCTTTCAGCGGCGCCTGTTCGAGAAAGCTCCGGCCAAGCGGCCATCGCCGGCCGCGCGCGCCGCAGAGCTCGACGCCGCTCTGCCGCTCATCCCGGACCGATCGCCGGGCGTTCTGGGCCGCGACCGCCGCTACCGCCGGCTGCTCGCTGTCGCGGACATGGCGGCCACTGTCGGGGCCCTGGTCGTCTGCCTGCCCGTTCTCGGCCAAGGGGACTCGCCACCGCTGACCCTCCTGCTGGGGCTCCCGCTGGTCATCGTCATCGGCAAGCTGCTCGGCCTCTACGACCGCGACGAGCTGGTGATGCGCAAGTCGACGCTCGACGAGGCGCCGGGCCTCTTCCAGGCCTCCACCCTCTTCTGTCTTCTGTTTTGGATCGGCGAGGCGCCGCTGCAGCTCGGCGATCTGGGTGGCGACCAGGTGCTGGTCACGTGGATCGTCCTCTTCCTTGCCCTGCTCGGGGGGCGGCTGCTGGCGAGGGCGATTGCCCGTCGGACGACGGCGCCCGAGCGCTGCCTGCTCCTGGGCGACGCTGCGATGTGCGAGCAGGCGAGAGCGAAGATCGAGGGAAGCACCGTCATCCACGTCGAGGTCGTCGGGGAGATCGCCTCCGCGCGCATCGGCGAGGAGGAGGTGCCGGTGTCCAAGCTGGCCGAGCTGGCCGACCTTCAGGACGTTCAGAGGGTGATCATCGCCCCCCGCAGTACCGACCACGGAGACGTGCTGAACCTCGTGCGCGCGGTGAAGTCGCTCGGCCTCAACGTGAGCGTCCTGCCCCGACTGCTCGAGGTGGTCGGCTCGTCGGTGGTCGTCGACGACCTCGAGGGCCTGCGGGTGCTCGGAGTGCGCCGCTTCGGCCTGACTCGCTCCTCGGGCTACCTCAAGCGGGCGTTCGACATCGTGGGCGCCGGCCTGGGCCTGCTGTCGATCCTTCCTCTGCTCACGCTGATCGCCGTGGCCGTCAAGCTGGACTCACGCGGCCCGGCGCTCTTTCGCCAGCAGCGGATCGGCAAGGACGGGCGCTCGTTTCGAATGGTGAAGTTCAGGACCATGGTTGCGGACGCGGAGGCCAAGCAGGCCGATCTGATGGATCTCAACGAGGCGCTTGGCCTGTTCAAGATCGAGGACGACCCCCGCATCACCCGCGTGGGGCGCCTGCTGCGCCGTGCCTCGCTGGACGAGCTGCCGCAGCTCTTGAACGTGCTGCGCGGCGAGATGAGCCTCGTGGGGCCTCGCCCGCTCGTGCTCGAGGACGACTCGCGCATCAGCGGCTGGGACCGGCGCCGGCTTCATCTCGTGCCCGGGATGACCGGCCCCTGGCAGGTGCTCGGCTCGGCCCGCATCCCGCTCCCGGAGATGGTCAAGCTCGACTACCTCTACGTCGCCACCTGGTCGCTCTGGGGGGACATCAAGATCCTCCTGCGCACGTCGGCCTTCGTGCTGCGCCGCCGCGGCCTCTGACCCACCGTCCCGCGCAATAGTCTCGCGGCGGTGGTCACGCCGGTTGACGCCACCGTCGCCATCCTCTGCGGTGGCCGCGGCAC
>JALZII010000246.1 GCA_030860365.1 Actinomycetota bacterium | reverse complement strand
CGCTCGCCCTAAAGGGCTCGCTGCGGAGGTGACTGGCCTACCGCGCAACCGAGCCCAGCAGGCCGGACGAACCTACAACGCTCGATAACATCGCTTATGTCAACCCGCGTCGGGTCAGCGCCGTGGCGGTAGCCGCCAGGTGCCCACGTCCGGCGCGAACCCGCTCGAAGGGATGAAGCGCAGGCGGTCGGCGCTCCTCCCGCGGGGAACCTCGAAGATGACGCATCCCGTGGCCGACTGGCCGGGTCCGAGCTTGAGAATGACCTCGAGGGACGGGCAGCCGGTGGCTTGCGCTGTCACGGCGCGAAAGAACTGGCGCCCGGCCAGAAGCCGCGCGTCGTTGCCCGGCGCGTCCTTGTAGACGCCTGGGCCGAGGCCCTCCACCCTCAGGCGCACCCCGACCCACCGGCGCCCGCGCTTGGGCCGCAGGTACCTTCCGCCGGCCACGGGATCCACCACCGCCAAGGCGGTGACGCGCACCCGCACGCGATCCTGGGTGGTCAGGTCCACTGAGCGTCCGAGCGCGACCTCGGGAAGCCTGTTGCTCCGCGGCTGCTGGTACTGCGGCGGCGGAATAGGCGGTGCGGCGGGTCGAACGGGCGAAGTGGCGGGCGGGTTGCTGGAATCGTCGCCAAGGGCGGCCTCGCGGATCGCGAGGAAGAGCCCGATGCCGATGGCCACTGCCACGACGGTCGCTCCTGCGCCGGCTACCCAGAGCCACGCCCGCCCGCCCGAGGGCGCCGCGGACGGCCCTGCCGGCGGAGCTTGGGCCACGTAGGGAGCGGTCGTATGCCCGGTCCACTCGCCGCCGTCCCACCAGCGCAACGTGCCCGGTGCCCAGGGGTCGTCGTACCAGCCGGGAGGGGTACCGCCCTGCGTGCCCGCGTCTGAGGCTTCCATCGTCAGACCTGCTCTTTCCCGAGACGGAGAACTCCACGCGCCCGGCGCGGGCGCGGCAGCGGCCCGCCGCCCGCCGGCACGCGCGCGTGCTTACGCTCGGGCGGACGACCGGCTGATGGCTGGAAGGTCCCGAGAGCGACCGGGAGCTGCTCGGCCCTCACCCGGTAGGAGGCCACTGGGATCGTTCGAGCGGTGAGGCAAACAGCGTGAGCACATCCTCCGCGTGGGCCGGACCACGTACCTCGAGCGAGAGCTCCTCGCCGACGGACAGCTCGAAGGAGAGCGTAGGACAGCAGTCGGCCTCCAGGGCGATGAGCTCTCGCAGCTCGCCCTCCACCCCGGCGCCGGCACGCAGGCGCTGGCGGGCGCCGTCGGGAGTGCGCTCGGCGGAGATCAACGCGCGGGCGGTGAGCCGGCGCCAGCGTTCACGGCGCTCGGCGAGAGCTGCTTCGTCGAGGCTGCAACAGGCAGCGGCTGAGCGGTTGGTGCTCATGGGACTAGGTTCGCAGTTCAAGCCAACTTCATGAACAACCTCTATACGACACGTTGCAGTCCCTCAAGCCCGACGTGCAGACCAACTGCTTCGGGGTTGCGATGTCGATGGGATCGCTGCTGTTGACCGGCGGTGCCGCGGGCAAGCGCATGGCCCTCCCGAACGCGCGCATCCTCATCCACCAGCCCTCAGCGGGATTCCAGGGTAGGCCGCGGACATCGAGATGCACGCCCGTGAGGCGCTGGCCACGCGCGAGCGCGTGGACCGCATCTACGCCGAGCACACCGGACGCTCGCTGGAGGAGGTGCACGACGACATGGAGCGCGACCGTTTCTTCACAGCCGGTGAGGCACGGGACTACGGCCTGATCGACCGGGTGATCGAGACGACCGAGATCACCCGGCAGGCCCTCGGCTTCGCCAAGGATCAATGACTTCCCGGCTCATCCGAACAGCGGGAACCGCCGGCGGCGGCCAGCTCGTCCATGCCGCGCTCCCAGCCGACTTCGCCCCTTCGGTCATACTTTCGACGATGGAACGGGGAGCCGAGCACGGCGAGGCGGAGGACCAGCCCACCGCCGCGGTGCCCGCTCAGCGCCGGCCGGCGCTCAAGCGCCCCGCCCCCGAGCAGCGCCCCGCGCGCC
>JALZII010000204.1 GCA_030860365.1 Actinomycetota bacterium | reverse complement strand
GCTAGGGGCAGCCCCGTGACCAACGCTCTCATCGGGCTCGCCCGGTTTGGGCCGCCGGCCCTCCCGAGGCCATGAAGAGAGGTGAGATCCTCATCTTGGTGCTCGCCGCGGTGGCGGTGGGTGTGGTGGCCCTGCTCTCGGCGGGGGGCGGCGGGGGAGGCGGTTCGAAGGATGCCGCCAAGCCGGGCGCGGGAGCGGTAAAGGTCTCCTTCGCCTACTCCCCCGAGAAGGAGCGCCTGCTCGAGCCGCTGATCGAGCGCTTCAACCGCGAGGGCAAGGAGAGCGAGGGCCGGCCGGTGTTCGTGCAGGGTGAGCCGGTCGCATCGGGAGAGGCCGAGAGCAAGATCGCCAAGGGCATGCTCAAGCCCGTGGCCTGGTCGCCCGCCTCGTCGCTCTGGGGCCGGCTTCTGAACTTCGACGCCGACCGTCCGCTGGCGGCGAACGAGAGCCCCTCGATCGTTCGCACCCCGCTCGTGATCGCGATGTGGGAGCCCTTCGCCCGGGCACTCGGCTACCCGAAGAAGCCCATCGGCTTCGAGCAGGTCCTACGCCTGGCGCGTGAGAAGCGCGGCTTCGCCGCGTTCGGCAAGCCGCAGTTCGGCGACTTCAAGCTGGTGCACACCAACCCCGACTTCTCCACCTCGGGCCTCTCCGCGGTGGTGGCCGAGTACTACGCGGCCACCGGGCTCCGAGAGGGGCTGACCGAGCGCCAGGTCACCTCGTCGAAGGCCCGCGCCGAGGTGCGCGACATCGAGCGCTCGATCGTCCACTACGGCGACACCACCCTCTTCGTCGCCGACCAGATGCGCCAGAAGGGGCCGGGGTACGCCTCGGCGGTGGCGATGGAGGAGGTCACACTGCTCGACTTCAACCGCCGCCGCGGTGGTCAGCCTCCGCTCGTGGCCCTCTATCCGCCCGAAGGCACCTTCTACTCCGATAACCCCTACATCACCCTCGACGCGCCCTGGGTGAAGCCCGAGCAGCGCGAAGCCGCCGGGGTCTTCCAGCGCTGGCTGGCCGAGCAGCTGACCCCCGAGCGCACCGGAACGGAGGGCTTTCGCCCTGCCGACCTCAAGCAGAAGCCTGCGGGGAGGGTGACGAAGGCCAACGGCGCCGACCCGTCACAGCCCCAGCGCGTGCTCGGCTTGCCCGAGCCCCGCGTCCTGAACCGCATCAAGGAGACCTGGCGTCGCGACCGCAAGCCCGCCAACGTGGAGCTGGTCCTCGACGTGTCGGGCTCGATGAGCCAGGAGAACCGCCTGCAGCGCGCCAAGCAGGGGCTCGAGACCTTCTTCCGCGAGGTCTCGCCGGAGGACCGCGTGGGCCTGACGATCTTCTCCGACCGCGTTCAGCAACTGGTGCCGGTGGGGCCCTTTGCGCGCAACCGCGAGCGCCTCCGGGCGCTCGTGCGCGACCTGATAGCCGACGGCGGCACCGCCGTCTACGACGCCACCGCCCAGGGCCTGGACACCGTGCGCCGGCTGCGCGATCGCGAGCGCATCAACGCGGTGGTGGTGCTCACCGACGGCGAGGACACCGACTCGAGCCTGACCGCGGAAGACGTGGTGCGCCGCGCTCAGGCCCAGGGCGACTCGCGCGATCAGGTACGCGTGTTCACCATCGCCTACAGCGCGGAGGCCGGCGGAGCCCGCGAAGCGCTCACGAGCGTTGCGAAGGCGAGCGGCGGCAAGGACTACCAGGGCGACACCGAGGACATCGAGGCGGTCTACCGGAGCATCTCGAGCTTCTTCTGATGTCCGCGCCCCGGCGCCCCTACAGCCGCTCGGACTACAACCGCGCCCTGCTGCGCAACGCCCTGCTGACCCCCTTCGCGGTGTTGCTGGCGGCCGCCGTGCTCATAGCGGGCCTGCTGCTCGACGCGTTCGTGCTGACGCTGCCCGTGGCGGCGGTGGCCTACGCCCTCGCGGTGGGGCGCACCTACCTCGACGAGGATGTTGCGGCCAAGGTGCTCGAGCGCGAGCGGGGCAGGCGACGCCGGACGCTGGAGCGCACCCGCACCGATCCCGCCACGCTGGCTACGCCGATCCGCGACCTGATGCACGGCGCGCTGCAGCGCGAGGCGCGCATCCGCGAGGCGATCGGCCGGGCCGAGCTGCCCTACGAAGAGGTCGCGGGAGAGGTGGACGCCTTCCTCGAGGTCATGGAGGGCTCGGCCAAGCGTGCGCAGCTGCTCTACGAGGCGCTGGCCGAGAACCCGCCCGATCGGGTGGAGCAGCGAGTCGAGGCCGAGCAGCGGGCGCCCGGGCCCGGCCGCGAGCACCGCGCCGAGCTGGTTGAGGCGCTGGGCCATCAGCTGAAGGTGCTGCGGCGGATGGAGGTCCAGCTGCGCCGCTTCTACGACGAGATGGAGCGCATGCTGGTGGAGCTGGACACCGTGCACGGCAGCCTGGTGTCGGCCTCCGCCTCCACCGACACCGAGCGCCAGCGGACGCTGGCCGCCGACGTTCGTGGCCTGCGCGAGGAGGTTGGAGCGCTCTCCGAGGGGATGAGCGAGGCTTACGACCGGGCGCCCGACGCACCCGGCTAGCCTCGACGCGGTGCGCCGCCTGGAGACCCGCTTCGAGGGTCCGCTGCTGCTGGAGCCGACCGTGCACGGCGACGAGCGCGGCTTCTTCCTCGAGAGCTATCGCCGCGAGACCATGGCCGAGCTCGGCGTGGCCGTCGACTTCGTGCAGGACAACCACTCGCGCTCGGTGCGAGGGGTGGTGCGCGGCATGCACTTCCAGGTGGGCGACGGGCAGGCCAAGCTCGTGCGCTGCGCGCGCGGCTCGATCCTCGACGTGCTGGTGGACCTCCGGCGGGGATCGCCGACCTTCGGGGAGTGGGAGGCCCATGAGCTCACCGACGAGAACGGGCACCAGGCCTTCGCGCCCGTCGGCTTCGCGCACGGCTTCTGCGTGACCAGCGAGGTGGCCGACGTGACCTACAAGTGCTCGAGCTACTACGAGCCCGAGATCGAGCGGGGGATCGCCTACGACGATCCCGAGGTGGGAATCGAGTGGCCCG
>JALZII010000238.1 GCA_030860365.1 Actinomycetota bacterium | reverse complement strand
CGCCGCCCAGGGCATCGCCAGCGCGGTGGCCGACGAGGAGCTCGACGAGGAGTACATCGTGCCGAGCGTCTTCAACCGCGACGTGAGCCAGGCGGTGGCCCGCGCCGTAGCCGAAGAGGCCGAGCGCACGCTCGAGCCCGTCGCCGATTAGGACGAGGAGGGCCGCGATGAAGGTCACGGTCACCGGCGCGACCGGAAACCTGGGCCGTGCGCTGGTCTCAGAGCTGCACGAGCAGGGGCACGAAGTCATCGCCCTGTCCCGGAATGCCGACAGCGGCATTCAGAAGCTGGGCCCGCGCGCGACGGTGCTCGCGTGGCCCTCGCCCAAGGAGGCCCCGCCACCCCCCGAGGCACTGGAGGACCGGCACGCCGTGATCCACCTGCTGGGCGAGCCGATCGACCAGCGCTGGTCCGACGAGGTCAAGCGGGAGCTGCGCGACTCGCGGGTGCTGTCGACCCGTCAACTCGTGGAGGGGCTGAGGACGGCGGGCCCGCGGCTGAAGACCCTGGTCTCCCAGTCGGCCAGCGGCTACTACGGCGACCGCGGCGACGAGGAGCTGGTCGAATCGTCGGCGCCCGGCGAGGACTTCCTGGCCGAGCTGGTGGTCGAGTGGGAGGCCGAGGCGCGCAAGGCCGAGGAGCTGGGGGTGCGCGTGGTGACCACCCGCACCGGAGTGGTGCTCTCCGAGCAGGGTGGCGCGCTGGAGAAGATGCTCCCGTTCTTCAAGGCGGGCGTAGGCGGGCCGGTGGCGGGCGGCAGGCAGTACGTGCCTTGGGTGCACGCCGATGACCTGACGGGCGCGCTGATCGCGGTGATGGAAGGCGAGGCCGTGAGTGGTCCGGTGAACGTCTGCGCGCCCGAGCCGGCAACCAACAGGGAGCTCTCCAAGGCACTGGGCCGGGTGCTCAACCGCCCGACCTTCGCCCCGGTGCCCGGCCTCGCGGTGAAGGCCCTCTACGGCGAGATGGCCCACATCGTGATCGCCGGCCAGCGCATGCGCCCGCGGCGCCTGCAGGATCTCGGCTACGAGTTCCGCCAGCCCGAGCTCGAGGCCGCCCTGCGCTCGGCGACCGGCAAGGGCTAGCAGTCGTCCGCGGGCATCCGCCGGTCGAGCATGGGAGTAGATTGGCGCCCATGCGGATCGGCGTTCTGACCGGCGGCGGCGACTGCCCTGGCCTCAACGCGGCCATCCGCGCCATCGTCCGCAAGGGCATCGACCACCACGGGCATGCCATGGTGGGCTTCCGGGACGGCTGGCGGGGCCCGCTCGAGCACGCCTACAGCGAGCTCACCCCCGAGTCCACGCGCGGGATCCTCCCCCGAGGCGGGACGATCCTCGGGACCTCGCGGACCAACCCCTTCAAGCGCGCCGGGGGGCCGGAGGGGCTCAAGGAGAACCTGGCCGCGCTGCAGGTCGACGGGCTGATCGCGATCGGCGGCGAGGACACCCTGGGCGCGGCCGCACGGCTCCACGCCGACCACGACGTGCCGGTGGTCGGCGTGCCCAAGACCATCGACAACGACCTCGCGGCCACCGACCGGACCTTTGGCTTTGACACCGCTCTGCACGTGGCCAGCGAGGCCATCGACCGCCTCCACACCACCGCTGAGAGCCACAACCGGGTGATGGTGGTGGAGGTGATGGGGCGCCACGCCGGCTGGATCGCGTTCCACTCGGGCCTGGCCGGCGGCGCCGACGTGATCCTGATCCCCGAGCGCCCGTTCGACGTGGACGAGGTCTGCCGCCTGATCGCGCGCCGGCACGCGAACGGGCCCTCGTTCTCGATCGTGGTGGTGGCCGAGGGCGCGCTGCCGCTCGAGGGGACGATGGAGACGGTCAGCGCCGGCACCGACGAGTTCGGGCACGAGCGCCTCGGGGGGATCGGCCACCGCCTCGAGCACGAGATCGAGTCGCGCACCGGCTTCGAGACCCGGGCCACCGTGCTGGGCCACACCCAGCGCGGCGGCACGCCCACCGCCTTCGACCGGGTGCTGGCAACGCGCTTCGGCATCGCGGCGATCGACGCCGCGAGCGAAGGGCGCTGGGGCACGATGGTCGCGCTGCGCGGCCCGGCTGTCGAGCTGGTGCCGCTGGCCGATGCCGTGGCGCACCTGCGCACGGTGCCCCCCGCCGAGTTCGAGGTGGCCCAGAACTTCTTCGGCTGAGCGCGGGGCTCTAGTACCAGCGGGGGCCCGATATGTCCGTCGGTGCGACGCTCGGATCGTGCAGCGGTATCGCACAGCGGCCTGACGGGGCGGCACGGCAAGAAACCTACGGCGCCCCGTTCCCCTGACTGGGGCCCGGGACGCCGTAGGCCGGACTGTCTACTTGTTTCGGCCGGGTGCCCTCTCGGAGGGGCTACCCGTGGTCTCGCGGCAGTTCGACGCCCCGGGGTTTCCCATGTGCGCGTTCCCGCCCTCTGGCTGCCCGGGCGCAGCGCCGTTGTGGTCCGTCTCCTTCACGTGATCGGTGCCGAAGTACGAGAACCCCGGAGAGGATGGCTCGCCTGCGGGCGCAACGCAGTGGGCCGCCGAGGCACTCGACGGTACGACCGCGAACGCCGCCACCGCTGCGATCGCTGCTGCAGTACCAAGCTTCTTACGCATGTACAACCTCCGTCTACCTGCGATTCAGCCGCAAGTTAGGCGGCCCCTGTGCGTGTGTGTTCGTGCGAGCGGATGTCTTGGTTCAACCGTCGTTGCGCCAAACGTGCGGCCGGTTGTTTCGCCGGGCGCTGGGGCGGAGGCTGCGTGGGACGGGCTAGCGAATCGGTGGCCAGATATGTCCCTCGGTGCGACGCTCGGATCGCACAGCAAGTCGACTGGCCGGGTGAGTCTCCATCGAAGCGTATGTTCGAAAGGAGACGGCGAGTGAGCCAAGGGAGGCCACGGCGACGGTCGCTTCGAACGGACCGCGGCGTGTTCGAATGAACCATTCGGCCCTCCCGAGCGAATACACCAGCATCGGGTCGCCACCGGCGGCCGTTCTCGAAAAACCTTCAAAAGGGAGAAGTCTGCTTTTTTATGCGCCCCAGTTCCAA
>JALZII010000203.1 GCA_030860365.1 Actinomycetota bacterium | reverse complement strand
CGGGCGCTCGGTGGCCTCGTAGCCCGCGGGCGTCAGCGTCGCCAGCAGCGAGCGCCTCGCCCGCAGGGGTCGTCCCGAGCCGGTGCCGGTCCCGGGCGCCAACACCAGCGCCAACCCCCGCGCCGGCGTGGAGCAGTACTCCTCGGCCACCCACAGCCCGAGGCTCACCAGCGGCGCCGGGACATCTGCCTCAAGGGCCGACAGCGGCTCGACCAGCCGCTCTGGCGCAAGCTCGCTCTCCGACGCAACCGACGTGACCACGCCCAGCACACGCCGTCGTCCGAAGGGGACAACCAGCACGCTGCCCACGTCCACGCCGGCGTGCGCGTCGCCCAGCCGGTAGTCGAAGGGGCCGCGGAGGGCGCGTGCGGTGGTCAGCGGCTCGACCCTGGCGATCACCAGCCGAAGGTAGGCCGCGCCCCGGACAGGCGCGCTGGGCCGACCCTCTCGTCGTCCTCTTCAACACGCTAGGCCCGAGGAGCAGGAGGAGGCATACGCGGGCATCGATGAGGTGCGGATTCGCCAGCTGGCAGGCACTGAAAATTCGATGGCACGCTTCATCCGCTGCGCCGATGCGCCGAGCACTACGGCCGCCCGCCGACCGTTGCCGAGTTTGAGTGGTGCGGTCCCGCTACGTCCTCACAGCCCGCCTTGGACTGACGGAGGCGCCGCAGACCCTGAACGCCGTCGCCAAGCCGCTGGCCCTCCATCTCAGCCGCATCCGAACTATCCAGGTGCTTTCCCTCGACGCGCTCTGCGACGCCGCCGGCGGCGAGGGCCGCGGTCGCCCCGAGCCCGCGAGCTTGCGCGAGGACGTCGAGAACACGCTGCGAGCCCTGGCCGTCGCGGACGAAAGCACCTGGCGTGGTCTCTAAGAAGCAGTCACCGTTTGGTCGCGCCCGCGGCTCTTGGCCTCGTAGAGGGCGCGGTCGGCGCGGGCGATGAGCTGCTCCTGCGTCTCGCCTCTTCGCCATGCGGCAAGACCGGCGGAGGCGGTGATTCCTCGCGGCGTCGCGGCGCGTAGGCGTTCGACGACCGCCAGCGCGTGGTCGATTGGCCAGGCGGGAAACACGAGTCCGAATTCCTCTCCGCCGTAGCGAGCGAGCATGTCCGATAGCCGCAGGAGGCGCTTCCACTCCTGGGCGGCATCGCGCAGCACCGCATCGCCCGCCGGGTGCCCATGCGCGTCGTTGAACGCCTTGAACCTGTCCAAGTCGAGCAACGCCAAGCACAGGGGCTCATCGTTTCGCTGAGCGCGCGCGAGCTCGCGCTCAAGCGTCTCGTTCCACCCGCGTCGGTTAGGAAGGCCCGTCAGCTCATCGGTCAGTGACAATTTATGCAGGCGCTCGACGAGCTGCAAGCGGTCGGAGAGAATCGTGAGAAAGCGCCCAACCTGCGCGGCGAGTGCCTCCATCATCTCGACGAGCTGTGCTGGGTGGCGCGTTTCGCGCGTGTAGTAGGTCATCACGCCGTGCACCGCCCCGCCCTCCAGCAACGGCAGGCCCACCGCCGCGGTCAGACCCGCCTCGGCCGCCGCGTGCGCTCGCTGGACGCTAAGGGCTTCTGCCGCGTTGGGGACAAATTCGGGCTGCACGCTGGTAAACACGCGCCCCGGCAGCCCCTCCCCAGGCTTCAATCTGGCGAGGCGGGTCACCTCCTCAAAGCCGGACAGGTCGAGCCCCGAGACAGTCCACGTCTCGCGGCACTGGAGCACGGGACCATCGGCGACCGTCCAGTAGGCCCCGAACTCCCAACCCATCTCCTCACCGAGCGCGCACAGCACGCGCGGGAGTGCTTGCTCGACGGTCTCTGCCTCGGCGAGTACCGTCGTGATCGCGTGCTGGCTCGCCAAGAACTGCACGCTTCGGCGGCGCTCGGAGATGTCGTGCAGAAAGGCATGAAAGACGCGCGCCTCGCCGACCTTCACAGCCGAGATTGTCAACTCGACGGGCAGCTCATGACCGTCCCGATGCAGCGCCTCAATCTCGAATCGCTGGTCGAGGACCGGGCCGTCGCCCGTGTCGAGGAAGAGCTCAAGGCCGCGCAGATGAGCCTCCCGGTGGCGCGGCGGGATGATTGTGTCTGAGAGCACCCGCCCGACCGCCTCCTCGCGCGTCCACCCAAAGGTGCTTTCGGCCTGGCGGTTCCAGTCGATGATGAACCCGCCCGCATCCATCGAAATAAACGCCTCGTGCGCGTTATCGAGAATCGACCGAGCCGCGTCGCTCCCGGCGACGGAAGGGTCTATCGCACGCCCGCGCCCGCTGGTCGCGAATGCGGGCGGCTCAAAATCTGGCTCCGGGCTCACCGGGGACACTCTAAAAAGCACCCGTTGAGGGAAACGCCCCTTAGCTATACAACGACAAGCTGCCGGCGGGCGAGCCTCCGTTCGCGAAGTCCGGGGCGATGGGCATGGCGTTTCCGGGACTGAACTTCGAGGAAATCGTGGCCGGGGCAATGGGCGAGCTCGACCCTTACGAGCTCATGACCGAGCGGGCAGAGGAGCTCGCGGCCGAGGCAGCGGCCAGCTCGGAACTCGTTGCGGTCGCCGTTGGCGCCGCCCTGCTCGGCGTCGACAAGGCAATGTTCGACCATCTGAGCCGCAGGCCCGCTCAGGTCCCAGCGGCTGTGGTCGGCCGGGTCCTGGGTGCGCCACCAGAGCTGCTCGAGCGGCGCCCTGACCGGTATCTCGACGTAGACCGGCGGCGGCAGCGGGCTAGGCCGGGGCCGCCGCGGCCGCGGAGGCGGCCTCGCGAAGGGCGTCCGCCTTGTCGGTGTTCTCCCACGTGAAGTCGCTGTCCTCGCGGCCGAAGTGGCCGTAGGCGGCGGTCTTCTGGTAGATCGGCCGGTGCAGGTCGAGCTCCTTGCGAAACGACCCGGGGCGCAGGTCGAAGTGCTCGGAGACCAGCTTGACGATCTCCCCGCGCGGGATCCTCTCGGTGCCGAAGGTCTCGACGCTGACCGAAACCGGGTGTGCAACGCCGATCGCGTACGCGACCTGCACCTCGGCGCGATCGGCCAGCTCGGCGGCCACGATGTTCTTGGCCACCCAGCGCGCGGCGTAGGCCGCGGAGCGGTCCACCTTCGAGGGATCCTTGCCCGAGAAGGCGCCGCCGCCGTGGCGGGCCGAGCCGCCGTAGGTGTCGACGATGATCTTGCGGCCGGTCAGGCCGGCGTCGCCGACAGGGCCGCCGATGACGAACTTGCCCGTGGGGTTCACCAAGAAGTTGGCGTTGGTGTACAGCTCGCGCTCGTCGTACAGCCCGGGGGGGAGCACCGGCTTGACCACTTGCTCCCAGAGGTCCGGCCGGATACGGGTCGCGGAGTCCACCTCGGCAGCGTGCTGGGTGGAGATCAGGACCTTCTCGATCGACACGGGGACGCCATCGCGGTAGCGCGCGGTCACCTGCGTCTTGCCGTCGGGGCGCAGGTAGGGCAGCGTGCCGTTGCGGCGCACCTCGGACAGACGGTGCGCCAGCCGGTGGGCGAGCGAGATCGGCAGCGGCATCAGCTCGGGCGTCTCGTTCGTGGCGTAGCCGAACATCATGCCCTGGTCGCCCGCGCCGGCCATGTCGAGCTCGTCGTCGCTGGAGTCCGCGCGGGCCTCCTTGGCCGAGTCGACCCCCTGGGCGATGTCCGCCGACTGCTTGTCCAGCGCAACGACCACCGAGCAGGCCTCGCAGTCGAAGCCGAAGGCGGGATCGTCGTAGCCGATCTTGGCGATCGTGTCCCGCACGATCTGGGTGACGTCGATCGTGGCCTTGGTGCTGATCTCCCCTGACACGACCACGAGCCCGGTGTTCAGCAGGGTCTCGCAGGCCACGCGACTGTCCGGGTCCTGCTCCAGAACGGCGTCGAGCACGCCGTCGGAGATCTGGTCGGCCATCTTGTCCGGGTGGCCCTCGGTGACCGACTCGGAGGTGAACAGGAACTCGTTGTCCGAAAGCTCTGGTGTCGTCATCAAGCGGGCAATCCTAGCGAGGAGCGCAGGCCGAGCATTGGTCGGCCGAGCACCGGAGCTCGGTTGTTTTCACCCATCGGCGTAGCGCCGGTCTCGTCCCTTGAAGTCGATCACCAGCGGAATTCCCTCCAGCCCGTAGCGCTCACGCAGCGAGTTCTCCAGGAAGTAGGCGTAGTTCCGGCTGATTATGCGGCGGTCGTTCACCTGTACCGAGAAGCGCGGTGGGCCTTCCTCGAACTGCGTCATGTAGAGGAGCTTGAGCCGCTTGCCGTGGCGGGCCGGAGGCTCACGCGCCCCCTGCAGGTCGGCCAGGAAGCGGTTGAGCTCTGCCGTCGGTATCCGACCCCTCGAGCGCTCGGCGAGGTCGAGCGCCTCGGCCGTGAGGCGCCGCAGTCCGCGTCCGCTCTGCGCCGACACCGCAAGCACGCGGGGGCGCTGGCGCAGCCGGTGGCGGACCTTCGCGGCGGCCTCTTCGAGGTCGGTCCTCGTCACGTCCCACTTGTTCAGCGCCACCACTGTCGCGCAGCGGTTGCGCATCGCCATGTCGGCCACTCGCAGGTCCTCGCTGGTCACGCCCTCCTCCGCGTCGCAGACCAGCACGGCCACCTCGGCGCGCTCGGCCGCGCGCTCAGCGCGAAGCTGCGCGTAGTAGTCCACCGTGCCGGCCACCTTGGTGCGCCTGCGCAGGCCCGCTGTGTCCACCAGCGCCACCGGGCGCCCTTCGATCTCGACGCGGGTGTCGATCGAGTCGCGGGTGGTGCCGGCCACCGGCGTGACGATCACACGATCCTCTCCGAGGAGCCGGTTGACCAGTGAGGACTTGCCCACGTTGGGCCGGCCGATGAAGGCAAGCCGGGTCATCGTCTCCTGCTCGGGCTCCTCGGGCCCGAGGCCCGAGGTCACCCGGTCGAGAAGGTCACCGATGCCGAGGCCCTGCGTGGCCGAGACCGCCACTGGGTCGCCCAGGCCGAGCGACCAGAAGTCCGCCGCCAGCGCCACCTGCGCCGGATCGTCGACCTTGTTGGCGACCACCGTCACCGGCACGGCGCCGCTTCGCAGCTCGGCCGCGACCTCGGTGTCCCCGGGCCGCAGGCCCGCTCGAGCGTCGACCACGAGGAGAGCGGCTTCGGCCTCGGCGAGCGCGGCGCGCGCCTGAGACTGCACCGCGCGAGCCAAGTCGTCCTCCTCGGCCAGGTCCACCCCGCCGGTGTCCACCAGCAGGAACCCGCGGCCGTTCCACTCGGCCTCGACCTCCTTGCGGTCGCGCGTGACCCCCGACTGCTCGTGCACCACCGCCTCGCGGCCGCCCGCCAGCCGGTTTACCAGGGTGGACTTGCCGACGTTGGGGTAGCCGACCACGGCCACCTTGGGGAGGCTCAATTCGAGGCCAGATCGAGCTTCGCGACGCGAGCGAAGTGCCGCGTGTTGCGGGTGAGCAGGGCCAAGCCGTGCTTGATGGCCGTAGCCGCAATCAGCGCGTCACCGAGCGCGAGGCCCGAGTCGCGGCGGACACGGCCGCCGAGCTCTGCGACAGAGCGATCCACCGGCAACTCGCCGAAGCCGCCGAGCACGCGGCGCACCTCTTCCTCATCGGCCCGACCACCGGCGAAGAGCTCGGCTCGTGTGACGACCGAGTAGAAGTCGTGCGCGTCTGCCTGAAGACGGCGGGCACCGCGGAAGTGGTCGATCAGGTGATCGGTGTCGATCAGCCGATCAGCCATACCCACGGTCCCACTCGTCGCGAGGGGGGACTTCGAGGTCAGGCATGGAGCCGAAGGAGGCATCCAGCGCCGACTGGAGATCCAAGACCGACCGGTCCAGGTACTCATCCACGGCCTGGCGAACCACCTCGGCCAAGGACTTGCCCTGATGCCGGGTCATCTCATCGAGGCGCTCGCGCTGCTCCTGGGTGAGGTAGATCTGAGTGCGGGTCGCTGCCATATACAGCGCAGTATACAGCAGTGCTAGGCGCGGCTGACCAGGTCAACGATGCGATCGACCACCTCGTCGACCGACAGCCCCGAGGAGTCCAGCTCGACCGCGTCGTCGGCACGTGCGAGCGGCGAGTCGTCCCGGCCCTCGTCCTGGGCGTCGCGCAGCGCCTGGTCGCGCTGCACGGTCGCCACGTCCGCGCCCAGCTCGTCCGCCCGGCGCCGCGCGCGCTCCTCGGCGCTCGCGGTGAGGAAGACCTTCACCTCCGCCCCGGGCGCCACCACGGTGCCGATGTCGCGCCCCTCGGCCACCCAATCGCCGCGGCTCAGCAGCGCGCGCTGCTTGTCCACCAGCGCCGAGCGCACGCCGGCGTTCTGGGCGATCCGCGAGGCAGACTCGCTCACCTCGGTGGAGCGGATGGCCTCCGTGACGTCCTCGCCGCCGGCCACGACCCGTTCCCCCAGCTCGATGTCGAGCTGCCGCGCGCGCTGGGAGGGCACGCCGCCGTGGCGGAGCACGGCGAGGCCCACCGCCCGGTACATCGCCCCCGAGTCGAGGTAGGTGAAGCCGAGCGCCTCCGCGGCCGCCCTGGCCACGGTGCTCTTGCCCGCGCCGGCGGGCCCGTCGATGGCTACGACCATGGCCGAGACCCTAGGTGGACGGGGTGAGAGCCGCTTGCCTAAACCCCGAGCGCCGGTGCGCTCAGCTGCCGAGCAAAGCCGCCAGGTCCTCCTCGAAGCCCGGGTAGGACACGCCGGCGGCCTCCATGCCCACGACCTCGACT
Source organism: Actinomycetota bacterium (assembly GCA_030860365.1). Taxonomy (GTDB): domain Bacteria; phylum Actinomycetota; class Thermoleophilia; order Solirubrobacterales; family Thermoleophilaceae; genus JACCZR01. The sequence goes on along the minus strand of JALZII010000203.1, from coordinate 5,749 downwards.
CCCTCCACCGAGGCCAGCCCGGCCACCGCGCCCAGCATCGCCATGCGGTGGTCCCCGCGGGCGTCGATCGTGCCGCCCCGCAGCGGGCCCCCGTCGCCGCGCACCACAAACCCGTCGGGCAGCTCCTCGGCGTGGGCGCCGATGGCGTTCAGGGACTGCACCAGCACCGCGATGCGGTCGGACTCCTTGACCCTGAGCTCCCCGGCGCCGCGCACCACGGTCTCCCCTTCGGCGAAGGCGCCCAGCAGCCCGACGAGGGTCAGCTCGTCGATCGCGAGGGGCACCTCGTCGCCGCCCACCTGCGTGCCCTCCAGCGGCCCGTGCGCCGCGTCGAGCTCGCCGATCGGCTCCTCCTCGCTGACGGTGCCCGGCTCCTCGAGAGCGCCCAGCAGCACCGCCCCCATGCGCTCGGCGATGCGAAAGAAGCCGGTCCGCGTCCAGTTGAGGCCGACGTCGGTGATCACCACGCGCGAGCCGTCCACCAGCAGCGCAGCGGCGACCAGGAACGCCGCCGATGAGGGGTCGCCCGGGACCTGCAGCTCGGTCAGCTCGAGCTCGTCTACCTGGGAGACACGAAGCTCCAGCCCGTCGCGCTCGAAGGGCACGCGCGCGAGGCGCATCACGCGCTCGGTGTGGTCGCGGCTCACTCCGCTCTCGGTGATCACCGAGGTCCCGTCGGCCAGCATGGCCGCGATGAGCACGCAGGACTTCACCTGGGCGCTGGCCACGGGCAGGTCGTAGCTGATTGGGTGCAGTTCGGAGCCCGCCACCGTCAGGGGCGGCAGGCGGTCTTCGGTGGCGGTCACCGTGGCGCCCATCATCCGCAGCGGCTCCACCACCCGGTCCACCGGCCGGCGGCGGATCGAGTCGTCGCCGTCGAGGGTCCAGACGCGGCCGGGCTGGCCGGCGAGCCATCCTGGCAACAGCCGCAGGAGAGTGCCCGAGTTGCCCACGTTCAGCCGGCCGCCGGTGGCCTCGATCGCGGCGTGCAGGCCCACGCCGCGCACCACGACGTCGTCGCCATCCTCCTCGACGCCCGCACCGATTGTGAGCAGGGCGTCGAGCGTCGAGCGGGTGTCGGCCGAGCGCAGGTAGTTGCGGATGGTCACCGGCTCGTCGGCCATCGCCCCGAACAGCGCCGCGCGGTGAGAGATCGACTTGTCGGGCGGCGGCGAGTAGCGACCGCGAAGCGGTCCCGAGGGGTCGAAGCGACGGGCCACTAGAGGCGGTGGACCGGAAAGCCGAGGTCTCCGATCAGCTCGGCCGCTCGTGCCGCCCGGGCGTCGCCGGCTATCCACAGCGTCATGGCCCCCGAAAGGTTGTCGGACGCGGGAGCGAGCGCCAGGTCGACGATGTTCACGTCCGCCCTGCCCAGCGCCAGCGCCACCTGGGCGACGATACCGGGGCGGTTGGGCACCGTGAGCCTCAGCTCGTGGATGTCCTCGCCGGTGAGGTTGGCCTCGAGCAGGCGCCGGCGGTCCTCGCGCGCGGAGTCGTTCCAAGCGCTGAGGGAGTCGGCGTCGGCGTTCCGGAGCGAGGCGGCCACCGCCTGGAGGCGCCCGACGGTCTCGTCGATCTCGGCGGCCAGCACGCGGCGGTTGGCCAGATAGATGTCGGTCCAGACATCGGTGTTCGCCCCCGCCACGCGCGTGGCGTCGCGAAAGCTGGGCCCGGCCCGCGGCAGAGGCTCGTCCTCCTGGGCGAGCGTGCGCGCCGCCTGGGCCACCAGCACGTTGGCGAGCACATGGGGCAGGTGGCTCACGGTGGCCAGCAGCCGGTCGTGGGTGGCGGCGTCCAGGGCGATGGGCCGAGCTCCGAAGGAGCGCACGAGGCGGTGCAGGCGCTCGAGCAGCACCCCCGAGGAGCGTTCGGACGGCGTGAGGTACCAGGCCGCCCCCTGGAACAGGTCGGCCCGGGCGTTCTCCACGCCGCTCGTCTCCGCGCCGGCAACCGGGTGGCCGCCTACGAAGCGCTCGTCGCCGATTGCCCCCAGCACGTGGGCCTTTGCCGAGCCGACGTCGCTGACCACGCAACCCTCGCCGGCGGCGTCCAGCGCAGCCTGCACCTGCGCCGGCAGCGCGCCCACGGGCCCGCAGCAAAAACAGGCGTCGACGCCGTGCAGGGCATCCTCGAGCGAGCGGGCGGCCAGGTCGATCGCTCCCCGCTCGCGAGCGGTCTCCAGGCGCTCGGAGCTTCGCCCGAATCCCACGACCTCGTCCCCGACCGCGCGGGCGGCCAGGCCGATCGAGCCACCGATCAGCCCCACCCCCAACACGGCGATCCTCATCGCGGGGGGACGGCGCGCCGCGCGCGCACCGCGGCGGCGAGCTCGTCGAGCACGGTCACGGTGCTGTCCCAGTCCATGCAGGCGTCGGTGATCGACTGGCCGTAGGTGAGCGGCTCCCCGGGCACCAGCTTCTGGGCGCCCGCCACGAGGAACGACTCGAGCATCATGCCCACGATCGCGCGGCTGCCCTGTGCGAGCTGGCCGGCCACGTCGGTCACCACCAGCGGCTGGCGCTCGGGGTCCTTGCCGCTGTTGTCGTGCGAGGCGTCGATGATCACGCGCTCCGGCAGTCCGGCGTCCCGCAGCTCGGCCAGTGCGTCGTCGACCGCCGCGGCCGGGTAGTTGGGCGCGCCGCGCCCGCCGCGCAGGATGATGTGGCAGTCGGGGTTGCCCGCGGTATAGAGGATGGCCGGCGTGCCGTCGGCGCTCACCCCGGCGAAGGCGTGCCGGGCGGCCGCTGCCCGCACCGCGTCGACGGCGACCCTCACATTGCCGTCGGTTCCGTTCTTGAAGCCCACCGGCATGGAGAGGCCCGAGCCCAGCTGGCGGTGGATCTGGCTCTCGGTGGTGCGCGCGCCGATCGCGCCCCAGGCGACCGTGTCGGAGATGTACTGCGGGGTGATCGGGTCGAGGAACTCACAGCCCACCGGCAACCCGAGCCCGACGACCTCCAGCAGCAGCCGGCGTGCGGTCCGCAGGCCGGTGTTCACGTTGCCAGACCCGTCGAGATCCGGATCGTTGATGAGGCCCTTCCAGCCGGTGGTCGTGCGCGGCTTCTCGAAGTAGACGCGCATCGCCACGCACAGCTCCGCCTCCAGCTCACCGGCCTTCGCGGCCAGGCGCTGGGCGTAGTCGAACGCCGCCTCGGGGTCGTGCACGCTGCACGGCCCGACCACCATCAGCAGGCGATCGTCCTCGCCGTCGAGGACGCGCCTCACGTCGGTGCGCCCGCGCAGGACGACGTCGGCCAGGTCGTCGGTGAGCGGCAGTTCGTCGAGCATCGGGTCGGGGGCCACCAGCGGGACCACCCGCTCGATGCGCTGGTCGCGAACGTGGTCGAGGTGTTCCGGCCTCACAGCGCCGCGCGGTCGCCGCCGATGCTGCGCCCCTCCACTTCCACCACATGCCTCTCGATGTCCATCGGTACCTCAGATCCTGTTGACGACTCCGCGGTCGGCTGTCGGCGTCCAGATGGCGGCACGGAGCCGCCGACGGAGCTGGACGCCTAGAGAAATCGCCAGAAGGAATACGCGCGCCGAGAGGCGAGGGACTGAAGGGAAGGCGCGCGCATCAACCTCACTTTTAGCAGAGTGCTACCTGTGGGCGCGAACCTCCACCCTGCCGTCGCGCTCGCGCACGTCGTATGCGGGCTGGGGCGTGGTGGCCGGCCCCCGCTCGACCGACCCGTCGCTCAGCCGGAAGCGGCTGCCGTGCCAGGGGCACTCCACGCAGCCGTCCACCAGCTCGCCGTCCGAGAGAGGGCCGCCGCGGTGGGTGCAGGTGTTGGCCAGCGCGAAGACGCGCTCGCCTTCGCGCACGAGCAGCACGTCCGCGCCGTCGACGGTGGCCAGGTGCGGCCGACCCGCGATCAGCTCGCTCGCGCCCGTGGCGTCGGTCCAGTCGCCGGGCCGACCCTCGAAGGCCGTCTGGTCGACCCCGATGCCCTGGACCAGCGAAAGATGGCCGCCCAGGTAGCCGCCGAGGCCCATCGCCCCGGCGCCGGCGAGGCCAAGCAGCTTCCCGGTCCTCCGCGCGCCGCGCCGGCGCGCGACCAGCGAGGCGGTGTACAGCCCGACCGCGGTGATGTTCGAGGCCGCGTGCACGAGGCCTACGCGGCTGACCGGCTTGTTGCCCACCGTCGAGTCAGACCAGTCTGACCATCCGGCGAGGGCCGTAGGTCCCGCGGCTGCGAGGCCGAGGCCCACCAGCAGGTCGGCGGCCCCCTCCGCGTCCTCGCCGCCGAGGTGGTCCAGCAGCAGCGCGCTGGTCCAGGTGCCGATCGGTATGTCGGTCATCAGGGGGTGCAAGCTGTGGCCCAGCCACGTGCCGCTCAGGAGGTCCTTCAGCGGTTGGCGGCCCAGGGCGTCGCGGAACTTCTTCGAGATGACGTCCGCGGCGTCGTCGAGGCCCTCGAAGGCCTCGAGCTTTCGCATCAGCGCGTGCGGGGGCGGATCGGTGGGCTCGGGGGCGGTCCAGGTCTTCGGGGTGCCGTCGGCGGCCAAGGGAGTCCCTCCTCAGTTCAGAGCAGCTGGTCGAGCGCGGACAGGAAGCGGTCGTTCTCGGCACGGGTGCCGTAGGTCACCCGCAGGCGACCCTCTTCCCCCAGGGCGGCCCCGGCACGCACGATGACCCCGTGCTCGGCCAGCCCGGCCACGACCTCGGCCTCGTCGCGGTCCTCGCCGAGGGCCACCCAGGAGAAGTTCGCCTGGCTCTCGGTGGTCTCCAGGCCGCGTTCGGCCAGCTCGGACTCCAGGTGCAGGCGCTCGACCGCGGTGAGCTCCACGCGGCGGGCCACCTCGTCGGTGTGGCGAATCGCCTCCGCCGCCGCCGCTTGGGCGGGCGCGTTGACCGAAAACGGCTGGCGCACCCGGTCGACGGCCAGGCGGAACTGCTCGGAGCCGAGCGCGTACCCGGCGCGCAGGCCGCAGAGGCCGTAGACCTTCGAGAACGTGCGCAGCACCACGAGGTTCGAGTGGCGGCGAAGGAGGTCGAGCGACTCATCGGGGTCCTGAGCCAGCGAGAACTCCACGTAGGCCTCGTCGACGATCACCGCCACGTGGCGCGGGAGGTCGGCGAGGAAGGTGTCGATGGCGGCGCTCGGGACCGCCGTGGCCGTGGGGTTGTTGGGGTTGCAGATGAGCACGATCCTCGTGGCGTGGTTGACCTCGGCGGCCATGGCGTCGAGATCGTGGCGACCCTCCTCGTCGAGGGGCACGCGGACGCCGCGGGCGCCGCTCATCGCCGCCAGGTGCGGGTACATGGAGAACGACGGCCAGGCGTAGACGATCTCCGCTCCGGGCTCGAGCATCGCCTCCGCGGCGGCCAGCAGGATCTCGCAGGAGCCGTTGCCCACCGTCACCCGGCCGGGCGCCATGTCGCAGCGCTCGGCGATGCGCCGGCGCATCAGGGACTTGTCGGGGTCGGGATAGCGGTTGAGCGCGGTCAACGCCCTCGCCGCGGCCTCCTGCACAGCCTCGAGTGGGCTCCAGGGCGTCTCGTTGGAGGCCAGCTTGACCAGCTCGCCGTCGTCGGCGTAGGTCTCGGCCGCCGGGTAGGCCGGGATGTCCTGGACGCGGCGGTTGAACTCGATCGGAGTCATAACGGACGCAGTGGCGGTGCTCGCCCGACCCACGCTCGGGCTGCGCTCCTCAGAGATCGCAGTTGCGGTGCTCGCCCGACCCACGCTCGGGCTGCGCTCCTCAGAGATCGGAGTTGCGGTGCTCGCCCGACCCACGCTCGGGC
>JALZII010000198.1 GCA_030860365.1 Actinomycetota bacterium | reverse complement strand
GCCGAGGCCTGTCCCGCGCCGAGCCAGTCAGGCGCGACCTCGTCACCGCCCTGGCGGGCGGGGTCGGCCGGAGAGGATGACCCTCCGGGGTCGTTGGCAGCGGCGGTGGCGCTTATTCGATTGCCTCCCTCGGACAGCGCGGTGGCGCGGTCGTCTTTACGTGCCGATCGTACTGGGCTCCCGCGTGGAAGGGCAAGACGAGGCAGAATGTGCGGACTGTGACCTCACCGATTCGAATCGCAGTCGCCGGAACCGGGTACGGCACCCGTGCCCTGTCGGTCTACTCCGACCTGCCGGAGTTCGAGCCGGTCGGCGTCTGGTCGCGGCGCGAGGAGCCGGTGACGGAGGCGGCGCAGGACGCGGGGATAGAGCTCGCCACCACGGACCTCGAGGAGCTCCTCGACGCCGACGGGCTCGAGGCGGTTCACGTGGCCGCGCCGGTCTTCATGCACGGCGAAGTGGTCCACGCTGCGCTCCGACGCGGCCTCCACGTGATCTGCGAGAAGCCGGTGGCGCGCGACCTGACCGAGGCCCGCGGCGTCGCCGCGGCCGTCGAGGAGGCCGGAGTGGTCTGCGCCGTGAACTTCACCCGGCGCTATCACGACACGCGCCGACGCCTGCTCGAGCTCGTTCCGGAGGTCGTGGGCCGCCCGCGGCTGGTCGAGGTCTCGCTCGTCCACACCGATCACGCGACTCCCGATGCGCGGCCGTTCACCTGGGTGCAGGACGCCGAGCTGGGGGGCGGGCGCCTCCAGGGCTACGGCATCCACGACCTCGACCTCCTTCTGCTGGCCTTTGGGGAGGTGGAGAGCGTGGCCGCCGCGCTGGAGGTGCAGGTAAGCGAGCGCAGCGACGGCGAGCGCACGCGCCGGGTCACCGCGGAGGACACCTACGCGCTGCTGCTCAGGATGCGCGAGGGTGGCCTCGCCGCCGTCACGATGACCGCGACCGCGCGCCACGGCCGCGGTGACCTCGTGGAGCTTCACGGCGACCGCGGCACGATCCGCCTCGATGCCGAGCGCCGGCTGTGGTACGGCCAGGAGGGCGAGGAGCTGCGATGCGAGGGACCGCTCGAGGCCGACTCCAAGCGGGCCTTCGCCCAGCTGGCGCGAAACTTCCACGGCGCGGTCCGCGAGGGGCGGTCGCCCGAGCCGTCCATGGACGAGGGGCTCCGGGTCCAAGCGCTGATGGACGCCGTTCGTCGGGCGGAAGCCGAGCGGCGCTGGGTGGAGGTGGAGGACTGGCGCTCGGACGGGTCTTGAAGACGGCCTACGTCGTCCGACACGGGCGAACCGACTTCTCCTCCCGCGGGATCTACTCAGGACGAGCCGAGGTCCCGCTGACCCAAGTCGGGCGTGAGCAGGCGGCGCACGCGGCGCAGAGCCTGCGGCTCGCGGGCGTCGACGCCGTCTACACGAGCCCGCTCGGGCGCGCGCGGGTCACGGCGGAGGCGATCGCGGCGGCGACCGGAACGGCGCTGCGTGTGGACGAGCGCCTGACCGAGGTGGACTACGGACCGATCGAGGGTCTTGACCGCTCCGCCGCCGAAGAGCGCTGGGGGGAGGCGTTTCGGAGCTGGCGCGAGCGGCCCTTCGAGGCTCATCTTCCCGGCATGGAGCCCCTCGCGGACGCCCTGGCGCGCGCCAGGGCGGTGACGGCCGACGCGCTCGCCGGCGCGGACCGTCCGGCCTTGGTGGGCCACCAGGGGATCCTGCGGCTGGTGCTCATGGCGCTCGGCCACATCGAGCGCGACGACTACTTCACCACCCGGCTGCCGGAGGCCGATCCGCTGCCGGTGGCGGTCGGCGAAGCCGGGGCGCTCTAGGCCGCGACCTGGCCCTCGGCGCCCGAGCGAAAGCTCGAGGGGGGGGAGCCGTGGTGGCGCCGGAAGGCCTTTGCGAACTGGGCGGGCTGGCGATAGCCCACCGAGCTGGCCACCTTGTTCACCGGCAGCGCGCTGTCGCGCAGCAGCTGGGCGGCCTTGGCCATCCGCACCTTCTGTAGGTAGGTGCGAAAGCTGGTCTCGCCCGCCTCCGCGAAGGCGCGTTGGAGCTGGCGGCGAGAGGCGGCCACCTGCAGCGCCACCTGGTCGAGCGAGAGCTCGGACTCGTACTCGCGCTCTAGAACCTCCGCCGCCTCCTCATAGAGGGTTCGGCGGCGGTCGATGGTGGACTGGCGCTTGGCCGCGAACGACATCGCTTGGTATACGCAACGACCGGCGGCTTTGGATTAGTGCCGTAGGATTTTGTCAGGCCCCTTTCCGGCCAGGTAGTTTATGAGCGGATTGGCACGAGAGTCCGAGGGAGGTTGGATGGAGATGCGCGGAGGGCTCGGGTAGCCGTGGCCGAGGAGGACCCTCAGACCGGCGAGCTCAAGCGCTCGCAGGTCGAGCGCGTGCGCGAGGAGCGAAAGCGCGAGGACGAGGCGATTGATGACGAGGCGGTCGAGACACACGGCCGCCGGGCCGAGAAGGCGGACTACCTGCGAAAGAAGCTCGAGGAGCGCGCCGAGGCCGAGAGGCAGAAGCTCGAGGAGCTCGACGAGCGTCAGTGATCGAGCGGCAGATTGGCGATGTCCCGGCGGACGTCGCCGATCCAGCGGACGATGCAGTAGAGCACCACGGCCGTAGCGATCCCGAACACGATCCAGTTCAAGACCACGCCCACCAAGGCGATGGTGGTGAACATCGCGATCACCGCGGGCAGGTAGGTGGGCCCGGGCAGGTGCACGGACTCCGACGGGGGGGCCAGGCCCGCCCCGTTGACGCGCTCGTCGGCCATCAGTAGATGAAGCCGACGAAGAACGAGGCGCCGAACACGATCAGGGAGATCGCCCCGGCGATCAGCCCCGTGCGCAGGTTCTTGTTCGCGAGCCGGCGGTCCATCGGCGAGGCAGCTTAGCCGGGATCCAGGCCTGGCGGTCTAATCTCGCTCCGGGGCTACCGCGGCCCCGGGCCCGTGATCCGGCGAAAGCCCGAGCCGCTGCGCACGCAGATGTGCCAGGAGTGCAGCACGTAGAAGGTGTGGGGGTCACGGGCGATCGCCTTCGCGTAGCGCAGCACGGCCTCCACGTAGAGCCCGGAGTGGTTGTAGGCGTACAGCGCCCGCCGGTAGGCGCGTGGGGCGCCCGAGGCCCGCAGGTAGTTCGCGGCGCCGAGGATGGCGTCGTGGGGGTCGCGGATGTTCCCGCCCATCCCGTAGGCCCGCCAGGTGGAGGGGATGAACTGCATCGGGCCCTGAGCCCCGGCGGTCGAGTTGTTGCGGATGCGGTTGAAGCCCGACTCGATCAGGTTGATCGAAGCCAGGACGCGGGGCCGGACGCGAAAGCGCGCCTCGGCCTCGCGATAGTGGGCGAGCAGGCGGTCGGCCGGCAGGGCCGGGCCGGTGCGGGTGCGTCGGCGCGCCCCGGAGCCGGCCAGACGGCGGAGAGAGCGCTTGGCGCTCACGATGTCGCGGGCATCGGCCGCCAGCTTGGGCGGCAGGCGCTTGACCACCGTCCGGTACAGCCGCGGGCGGTCGGTCAAGAGCAGGTGGAGTCGCTGGTGAAAGACCGCGCGCAGCGTGACCTCGTTGGGAGCCGGGCCCGTCGATGGGTCGCCCTCGGCCCGCCAGCGGTCGATCTCGGAGTGCAGGGTCGTCGTGTTCGACCAGATCGTGCCCGCCAGGGCCCCGGGTTCGGTGGGGATCCTCTGGTTGGGGTCGAAGGGCGGCGGGGGCGCGGGCGTGGGTTGAACGGTCTGGGCGCACGCCGAGGAGGCGCCGGCGAGGGCCAGGGCGACCAGGAGCAAGGGGGTCAGGCGAAGGAGCACCGTGGCTCCAACACGGCGAAGCGCCCTCAGTCGCGGGAGCGTCACCGCTTCGTCACCGTTCGGTCACGGCCGCGTAACCAGCGCCGGCCGGTTGAGCGGTTGGGTGCCGCCCATGACGAACCTCCGCCCGCGGCCTCGCCTCGCTCTGCTCGCCTCGCTCGCCGGGAGATCGTGCGTTCGCGGGGGGTTTGGGTCGTCGCCGGCTGAGGCCCGAGCTCGTGGGGCCCCCGCGGCACGGGGTGGGCGCTAGACGAGCAGGGTCGCGCCGAGCGCGCCGCCCAGGTCCCCCAGCGCCGCCGGCAGGACGGCCGGCGGGCGGTCGGAGACGAAGAGGTGGGGCATCATCGCCGCCTCGATGCGCCGGACGTAGGGCTCGCCCAGGCGCGTGCCCAGCCCGCCCCCGATCACCACGGCCTCCACGTCGAGCACGTTGACCGCCGAGGCCACGCCGGTGCCCAGCGCCTCGACCGCGCGGCTCACCAGCGCCACCGCCATCCCGTCCTTGTCCTCCAGAGCGCGCGCCCAAATGCCGCTCTGCAGCCGGCTTCGCCCGCGCTTCTCCATGATCTTGAACAGCTTCGTGTGCTCGCCCTTCTTCTTCAGTCGGCGCGCCCGCAGCTCCATCGCGGCGCGGCCGGCGTAGGCCTCCATGCAGCCTCGGCGCCCGCAGGGGCAGCGCGCGCCGCCCTGCTTGACCACGATGTGGCCGATCTCGCCGGCGGCGCCCAGCCCGACCCACGGCTTGCCGTCGAGAATGATCCCGCCGCCCACGCCGGTGCCCCACCAGACCCCGAGCAGCGACGAGCGGTCGCGGCCCGCCCCGAGGGCGAACTCGCCGTCCACTGCCACCTGGACGTCGTTGCCCAGCCGCGTTCGGGTGCCCACCGCCTCCTCGAGCGCGGGACCCATCGCGAACGGCTCGTCCCAGCCGGGGAGGTTGCGCGCCTCGCCCACGACGCCCGTCTCGCCGTCCACCGCGCCTGGAGACCCTACGCCCAGGCCGTCCAGCTCGTCGGTGGAGACGCCCGCCGCCTCGGCCGCCTCGGCCAGCGTCGCCGCCATCCGCGCCACCACCTCGGGCGGCCCGCCCTCGGTCGGCGTCGACTGCTTGGCCTCGGCCACCACCTCGTGGCGGTCGTCCACGATCACGGCTTGGACCTTGGTGCCGCCGAGGTCGATTCCCCCTTTCACGCTGTTCACGCTAACCCAGGTCACGCCCGATAGCGTGCGCGCAGTGCCAAGCGAAACGGTGACTGCCAGCTCACGGACCTCCGACAGCGTGGCCGTGGCCGGCAGCACGATGACCTCCGACAGCGTGGCCGTGGCCGGAAGCACGATGACCGCGCAGAGCGTGGCGGTGGCCGCAAGCGCGCTCACCTACCGCAGCGTGGCCGTGGCCGGCGGTGCCGCCACGGCGCTGAGCGTCGGGCTGGCGGGGACGGCCGGCTGCCTGGCGTGCGTCGGCTGCGCCGCGTGCGCGGGCTGCATCGGCTGTGTGGGCTGTGTGAACTGCGTCGGCTGCGTCGGCTGCATCGGCGTCAAGGACGCGGTCGGGAAGGTGGGCCAGATTGGCTGAGGGCCTGTTCTTCGGGGTCGACGTGGGCGGCACCAAGGTCGCCGCCGGAGTGGTAGAGGGCGCTCTGGTCGGCGACGTGTCCGAGCAGCCGACCGAGCTCTCCAGCGCCGAGACCGTGCTCGACGGGGTGGGTGCCGCGGTCGACGGCCTGGTCGAGCGCCACGGCCAGCCCAAGGGCATCGGCGTGGGCCTGCCCTCGCAGATCGACTTCGCCGCCGGCCAGGTGCTCTCCAGTGTGAACATCCCGCTCGAGGGCGTGCCGGTCCGCGAGCGGCTCGAGCACCGCTTCGGCGTGCCCGTGGTGGTGGACAACGACGCCAACTGCGCCGCACTGGCCGAGGCGGCGCTGCAGGAGGTCGACCACCTGGTGATGCTCACGCTGGGCACCGGCGTGGGCGGGGGAGTGGTGATCGAGGGGCGGACCTTCCGCGGAGCACACGGCCTCGGTGCCGAGCTGGGCCACTTCTCGATCGACTCCGAGGGTTCCGCCTGTCCGGGCAAGTGCCCCAACCGCGGCTGTCTCGAGGCGTTCTGCAGCGGCACGGCGCTGGAGCGCGACGCCACCGAGGCCGGCAAGGACTTCCCGGAGTCCGAGCTCGGCGTGCGCTACGCCGACGACGGACGGGTGTCCGGCCGCGAGGCCGTCGAGGCCGCCCAGCGCGGCGACGCGACCGCGCGGCGGCTCTTCGACCGCCTGGGCCGCAACCTCGGCGTGGCGGTCGCCGGCTACGTGAACGTCTTCCAGCCCGAGCGGCTGGTGGTGGGCGGCGGGCTCTCCCGGGCGGCGGACCTCTTCCTCGACACCGCGATCGAGGAGGCGGGGGCCCGAGCGCTGCCGCGGCTGTGGGAGCGCACTACGGTGGCCCTTGCGCAGGGCGGCGCAGACGCCGGCGTGATCGGTGCCGGGGTGCTTGCAGCGCAAGAGATTGGATGGTCCGGTGCTCTCCCGATCGACGGTCGGGCTGCGCGCCGGCCCTGATTGGGGATACTCCGATGCGAGCTAAAGAGGAGACAAGTGGCAGCCACCGCTGAGCAGGGCACCGACATCCAGAAGCTGGCGATCGACACCATCCGCACGCTGTCGATCGACGCGGTCGAAAAGGCGAGCTCGGGCCATCCGGGTGCGCCGATGGCGCTGGCGCCCGTGGCCTACCAGCTCTACACGCAGACCATGAAGCACAACCCGGCGAACCCGCACTGGTTCGACCGTGACCGCTTCGTGCTCTCAGCCGGCCACGCCTCGATGCTCCTCTACTCGGCCCTCCACCTGAGCGGCTACGGGATCTCGATGGACGACCTGATGAACTTCCGCCAGCTGCTGTCCCCCACCGCCGGGCACCCGGAGTACGAGGCCGAGGGGACGCCGGGGGTGGAGGTCACCACAGGACCCCTCGGGCAGGGGATCTCCAACGCCGTGGGCTTCGCGCTGGCCGAGCGCATGCTGGCCGCCCGCTTCAACCGCGACGGCCACGAGATCGTCGACCACTTCACATACACGATCGCCTCCGACGGCGACATGCAGGAGGGGGTCCAGCACGAGGCGGCCTCCTTCGCCGGCCACCTCGGGCTGGGCCGGCTCACCGTCTTCTACGACGACAACCACGTCCAGCTCGCGGGCCCGACCTCGATGGGCTTCTCCGAGGACGTCGCCGCCCGCTACGAGGCCTACGGCTGGCACGTGCAGAATCTCGGCGAGGACATCGAGCTCGGCAAGATCGACGGTGCGATCGATGCCGCGCACGGTGCGGAGGACCGTCCCTCCCTGATCATCCTGCGCACCCACATCGGCTACGGCGCGCCGAACAAGCAGGACACCTACCAGGCCCACGGCTCGCCGCTGGGCGAGGACGAGGTGCGCCTGGCCAAGGAGGCCTACGGCTGGGACCCCGACGCGCACTTCCTGGTGCCCGACGAGGTGCGCGAGCACTTCGCCGGCGTGCGCGAGCGCGGCCAGAGAGCGGAGGACGACTGGAACGGCCGACTGGAGAGCTACCGCAACGAGTTCCCCGACGAGGCCGAGATGCTCGGGCAGGCGATCGACGGTCGCCTGCCGCGCGGGTGGGACACAGATCTCCCGCGCTTCTCAGCCGACGACGACCCGATCGCCACCCGCAAGGCCTCAGCGCAGGTGATCCAGTGGGCGGCGGGGCAGGTGCCGACGCTGGTCAGCGGCTCGGCCGACCTCGAGCCCTCGACCAACACCGAGATCGAGGACGGCGGCTCGGTCACCCGCGACGACTTCAACGGGCGCAACGTGCACTACGGCGTTCGCGAGCACGCCATGGGCGCGATCGTGAACGCGTTGAACCTGCACGGCCTGAGGGCCTTCGGCTCCACGTTCTTCAACTTCGTCGACTACCAGAAGCCCGCCGTGCGCCTGGCGGCGCTGATGGGGCTGCCGACGACGATCGTCTACACGCACGACTCGATCGGCCTGGGCGAGGACGGGCCCACCCACCAGCCGGTGGAGCAGCTGGCCACGCTGCGCGCCACGCCGAACGTGAACGTCGTGCGCCCGGCCGACGCCAACGAGACGGCACTGGCCTGGCAGTTCGCGCTGCGCCAGACCGACGGGCCGTGCGCCCTGGTGCTCTCGCGTCAGGGCCTGCCCATCCTGAATCCCGACGACATCCCGGCCGACGCCATCGACCGCGGCGCCTACGTGCTGCGCGACACTGCCAAGGCCGAGCCCGAGCTGATCCTGGTGGCCACCGGCTCCGAGGTGGGCGTGTGCCTCGAGGCCTTCGACCTGCTCGAGGGCCAGGGCGTGGCCACACGGGTGGTGAGCATGCCCTGCTGGGATCGGTTCGTCGAGCAGGACGATCGCTACCGCCACTCGGTCCTGCCGCCGGCCGTGCGGGCCTGCATCTCGGTCGAGGCGGGTGCGACGCTGGGGTGGGACCGCATCGTGGGCCCCGACGGCGACTCGATCGGGATGAACGGCTTCGGCGCCTCTGGCCCCTCGGACGATCTGCTCGAGCACTTCGGCTTCACGGCGGACAACGTGGCCTCACGAGGACGACAGCTCGTCAAGCGACTGAGCGCCGGGAGCGCCTAGATGGCAACTGCCGCCCAGGTGAACGAGCGTCTCGCGGCGCTGCTCGAGGCGGGTACGGCGCCGTGGCTCGACCAGATCCGCCGCTCGCTCATCGAGCAGGGGGAGCTCGAGCGCCTGGTGCGCGAGGACTCGCTGCGCGGCGTGACCTCCAACCCGGCGATCTTCGAGAAGGCGATCCTCGGCTCCGACGACTACGACGAGGACATCGAGCGCCTGGCCGGCGAGGGCCTGGACGCCAACGACATCTACCTCACCCTGGCGGTGAAGGACGTCCAGCTGGCCTGCGACGTCATGCGCCCGGTCTGGGAGGAGGCGGGCGGCGCCGACGGCTTCGTCTCGCTCGAGGTCGAGCCCGGCGTGGCCTTCGACACCGACGCCACGCTGCGCCAGGCCCACGAGCTGTGGGAGCGGGTCGACCGCCCCAACGTGCTGATCAAGATCCCGGCCACCGACGAGGGAATGCCGGCGATCGAGGAGGCCATCGCCGCGGGAATCAACGTCAACGTGACGCTGCTGTTCAAGGTGGAGGCCTACGAGAAGGTGGCCGAGCGCTACATCAAGGGCCTGGAGCGCCGCCACGAGGCCGGCGAGTCGCTCGACGTGCACTCGGTGGCGAGCTTCTTCGTATCCCGCGTGGACTCCGAGGTCGACAAGCGCCTGGAGAAGCTCGGCCGCGAGGACCTCAAGGGAATCGCGGCGCTGGCCAACGCGCGCGACGCCTACATGTCGTTCAAGCGCATCTTCGGCGGCGAGCGCTTCGCCGCCCTGCGCGAGGCCGGCGCGCCGGTGCAGCGCCCGCTGTGGGCCTCGACCGGAGTCAAGAACCCCGAGTACTCGGAGACCATGTACGTCGACGGCCTGGTCGCGCCGGACACCGTGAACACCATGCCGATGGCCACTTTGAACGCAGCGGCCGAGAAGGCGGAGATCAGCGGCGCGACCGCCGACCAGGACCCGGCCGAGGACCTCGAGGCGCTCGAAAAAGCCGGCATCGACATGGCCGATGTGACCGACAAGCTGCTCAAAGACGGCGTCGACGCCTTCGTCACGCCCTTCGACAAGCTCATCGCCGGCGTCGAGTCGGTGAAGGAGGCGGTGGTCACCGGCCGCCCGCCGACAATCGACTCGACGCTGCCCGACGAGCTCGAGCCGGCGATCGCGAAGCGCGTGGAGACGGCCGTCTCGGAGAACGTGGCCCGCCGCGTGTGGCGAAAGGACGAGACGCTGTGGGGCGGGCCCGGCCCCGAGATCGGCAACCGCCTGGGCTGGCTGACGATCTCCGAGCCGATGCTGGAGAGCGCCGGGGACCTCAAGGCCTTCGCCGACCAGCTCAAGTCCGAGGGCTACACCGACGCCGCCCTGCTGGGCATGGGCGGCTCGAGCCTCGGGCCCGAGGTCATCCGCCGCTCGTTCGGCGACGCCGGCGGCCTGACCCTGCACGTGCTCGACTCGACCGACCCGGGCGCGATCCTCGAGCTCGAGAACGCGCTGAACCTCGAAAAGGCGATCTTCATCGTCTCCTCGAAGTCGGGCGGGACGGTGGAGACCCTCTCGCACATGGAGCACTTCTACGAGCGCACCGGCCGGCGCGGCGAGCAGTTCGTGGCCGTGACCGACCTGGGCAGCGGTCTCGCGGACGAGGCCGAGAGCCGCGGCTTTCGCCGGGTGTTCGAGAACGACCCGAACATCGGGGGGCGCTACTCGGTGCTCTCCTACTTCGGGCTCGTGCCGGCGGCGCTCGCCGGCGTGGACGTGGAGGCACTGCTGGAGTCCTCGCGCCAGGCCGAGGAGAACTGCAACTCCTACGACTCCCCGCGCTCGAACTCGGGCCTGTGGATGGGCATCGCGATGGGCGAGCTGGCCCTCCAGGGCCGCGACAAGCTCACCTTCGTCGTCTCTGAGCCGATGTCGAGCTTCGGGATCTGGGTCGAGCAGCTCATAGCCGAGTCGACCGGCAAGCAGGGCAACGGCATCCTGCCGGTGGATGGCGAGCCGGTGGGCGATCCGGAGTCCTACGGCGAGGACCGCGTGTTCGCCTACCTGCGCAACGCCGACCAGCCCAACGAGGAGCTCGACGAGAAGGTGGCCGCGCTGGCCAAGGCCGGCCAGCCGGTGGTCAAGCTGGCCGCCCGCGGCCCCGAGGACCTGGGCCGGATCTTCTTCTTCGCGGAGTTCGCGACCGCGGTGGCGGGCTGGGTGCTGGGCATCAACGCCTTCGACCAGCCGAACGTCCAAGAGGCCAAGGACAAGACCAACGAGGTGCTGAACGCCAGCGAGCCTCCCCAGGTCTCAGACGCCGGCGACGAGGAGCTGCGCGCCCTGCTCGGCCAGGCCGCCCCGCCGCGCTACGTGGCGATCATGGGCTACGTGCAGCCGAGCACCGAGTTCGACTCGGCCGTCGCCGAGCTGCGCGCCGTCATCCGCGACGCCACCAAGGCCACCACGACGTTCGGCTACGGGCCGCGCTTCCTGCACTCGACCGGCCAGCTGCACAAGGGCGGGCCGCCCAACGGCCTGTTCCTCCAGCTGATCCATGACGGCGAGGAGGACCTGGACATCCCCCACGCCGACTTCACCTTCGGCGAGCTGAAGAACGCCCAGGCCACCGGCGACCTGCAGACCCTGCGCGACCACGGCCTGCCGGCCGAGCGGGTGCGCCTGGAAGGCGACGCGGCGAAGGCGCTGCGCGAGTTGACCGAGCGCGTGCGCGGGCTGCTGGGCGTGATTGAGGAGGACTCCCGCTCGGCGCGTTGAGAGCGGTACCAGTGCGTGCGCAACGCCGCAGCACGGTCAAGGGTCGCCGACGGCTTGCGCCGTCCGCCTTGGCGCGTCATCGGTGCGCTCTGGATTCTCGGCCTCGCGGCAGTGGTGAGCGGCTTGTTCGTTTCTCCGTTCCTTATCGGCTTGGGTGCGCTCCTTTTCATGATTGCCCCGCTTGGATTCCTGCTCGCGGCGCCGCCCCCGCTGGAGGCCGACCACGACTACGTCGCCGACGCCTATGCGCGGGTGTTCGATCCGCGCACGTCCCGCCGGTCTTCCCACGACCTTTGATAGGCACTGATCAAGAACGCGTCGATCGCCGAGTGGTCGGCGCTTTCCGCCAGCTTCGCGTCCCCAAGCGCGCTTCTGAGATCGCCACCCATCTCGCCGCGGTCGTCGGTCCGTGGGTGGGAAAAACCGTGAACCACCGAGCCAACGAGGGCGCGAAGCACGCAGCCGCCTTCGGCGATCTGTCGAGCGCGGTCGGAATCGGGTCCGGGGTGTAACACTGGGTGTTACACTCGCTGGCGTGCCTACGAAGCGACGCCGTCACGCTGTAACCGAAACGCCGGAGGTCGAGGCAGCGCTCGACGATCTCCGTGCCGAGCTTCCCGAGGAGGAGCGGGTCGGGTTCAACGAGCTCGTCATCCTCGGCGCGCGCGAGAAGCTGGCCCGGCTGCGCTCCGAGCGCTCCGAGCGAGAGGGTCGGCTCGAGTCACTCGCCGAGCGGATCCGATCGGGGAACATCCCGATCGACCCCGAGGCTGCCGAGGAGGTCAAGCGGTCGGGTTGGACACCTCATTGAGTGGCGTGCTGCTCCTCGACATGTCGGCCTACGCGCGCCTGGGGCATCCCGCCTTGTCCGCGGAACGCCGAGACGAGCTCCATCGCGCAGCCACCGAACGCCGCCTGGGGACATGCCTGCCCTTCCTGCTCGAGGTGGGTTACTCGACCCGCTCGGCGCCCGATCACCGCGAGCTGTTGGAGGAGCTCTCCGGGCTGCCGAGCTTTCCAATCGATGCCGAGGCCGAGAGACGGGCGCTCGACGCCCAGCAGCAGCTGGCGCGTGTGGCCAACCACCGTCTGCCTCCGGCGGACCTGATCATCGCCGCGGTCGCCGACCGTCACGAGTGCGGAGTCCTCCACTACGACGCCCACTACGACACCATCGCGCAGATGACCGACCTTCGCTTCGAGGCTGTCTGGCTCGCAGGGCCGGGGAGCCTCTGACCCGCCGCTGCCGGCGGTCGCTCTCAAGAGGCTTGGCGAGGATGCCCGAGCTTGCACCGCGGCGCCCGACCTGAGAGAACTCGCGTCATAGTGCCGGAGCGCAGGCCCGGGCATTGGCCGGCCGAGCACCGCCGCTCGAAACTTTCACCGGCAAACTGGGCCGAGGCGCCCGAGAGAGAGAGGAACGGATGCAGCTCGGATTTATCGGCCTGGGGAAGATGGGCGGCAACATGGTCCACCGCATTCATCGCGACTCGGACCATCAGGTGGTGGCCTTCGACTTCTCCGAGGACGCGGTGAAGGAGGCCGAGGGCCACGGCGCCAGCGCGGCGGGCTCGCTCGAGGAGCTCGTACAGCAGCTGGAGGCTCCGCGGACGGTCTGGATCATGGTCCCGGCGGGCGATCCGACCCAGCAGACGGTGGAAAAGCTCGCCGAGCTGCTCGACGAGGGCGACACCATCGTCGACGGCGGCAACTCGAAGTGGACCGACGACAAGGCCCGCGCCAAGCAGCTGCAGCCAAGCGGGATCCACTACGTGGACGTGGGCACCAGCGGCGGCGTCTGGGGCATCAGCGTCGGCTACTGCATGATGGTCGGCGGCCCCGACGAGGCCGTCGGGCGCCTCTCGCCGATCCTCGACGTGCTGGCCCCGCCCGAGACCGAGGAGCACGGCCCGGGTTGGGGGCACTTCGGCCCGACGGGCGCCGGCCACTACGTGAAGATGGTCCACAACGGGGTGGAGTACGGCCTCATGCAGGCCTACGCCGAGGGCTTCGACATCTTCGACAAGTGCGAGTACGACCTCGACAAGGCCCAGATCGCCCACCTGTGGATGCAGGGCTCGGTCGTGCGCTCCTGGCTCTGCGAGCTGGCAGCGCTGGCCTTCGAGCAGGAGGGCAACGACCTGGCCGACCTGACCGCCCACACCGCCGACTCGGGCGAGGGGCGCTGGACGGTCGAGGACGCGATGGCGCTCGACGTGCCGACGCCCGTGATCACCACCTCGCTCCTGGCGCGCTTCTACACGCGTCAGAACGGCGACTTCACGGGGCGCGTGCTCTCGGCGCTGCGCAACCAGTTCGGCGGCCACGCGGTCCAGAAGCGGGCTGACGGCTAGTGGCGGCGACCGAAGAGAAGCAGGAGAACCCGCTCGCGGAGGGCCTCGAGCGCCTACCCGTCCACCCCACGACGCTCGTGATCTTCGGGGCCACGGGCGACCTGGCCAAGCGCAAGCTCCTCCCGGCGATCTACAACCTGGCCCACGAGGGGGCGCTGCCCGAGCGCTTTCACCTGGTCGGCAACTCGCGCACGGACATGTCCGACGACGAGTTCCGCGAGCTGGCCCGCGACTCGATCCAGCAGTTCTCGCGCCGCGCGCCCGACGAGACCGTGCTCGACGCCCTGGTGGGGCCGATGCGCTACGTGCCGGGCTCCTTCGACGACGACTCGGTGTACGAGCGGCTGGGCACCTGCGCCACGGACTTCGACTCCGAGGCAGGTCAGCCGTTCAACCGCGTGTTCTACCTCTCCACCGCGCCGAGCTTCTTCCCGGTGATCGTGGGCAAGCTGGGCGAGCACGGCCTCGACAGCTCCGAGGGCGCCGAGGTCCGCGTGGTGATCGAGAAGCCGATCGGCACGAACCTCGAGGAGGCCGAGCAGCTCAACCGCGACGTGCTGGCGGTGCTCGACGAGTCCCAGGTCTTTCGCATCGATCACTACCTGGGCAAGGAGACGGTCCAGAACATGCTGGCCTTTCGCTTCGCGAACGGCCTGTTCGAGCCGATCTGGAACCGCAACTTCATCGACCACGTGCAGATCACCGCGGCCGAGGACATCGGTGTGGGAACCCGCGCCGGCTACTACGACACGTCGGGGGCCCTGCGCGACCTGGTGCAGAACCACATGCTGCAGCTGCTGGCCAACGTGTGCATGGAGCCGCCGGTGCACTTCACGGCCGACGAGGTGCGCGACGAGAAGGTGAAGGTGCTCAAGGCCGTGCCCACTCCCGGTCCCCAGGACTCCGTGCGCGCGCAGTACGCGAAGGGCGTCTGGGGCGGCGACGAGGTCAAGGGATATCTCGACGAGCAGGACGTGCCCGGGGACTCGACCACGGAGACCTTCGTGGCGCTGCGCCTGGGCGTGGACAACTGGCGCTGGGCCGGCGTGCCGTTCTACCTGCGCACGGGAAAGCGCCTGGCGCGCAAGGTCACCGAGATCGCGGTCACGCTGAAGCCCGTGCCGCACCTGGCCTTCCAGCAGGAGGGCTCGGTCGGCGTGCAGCCGAACACGCTGGTGCTCACCCTGCAGCCCAACGAAGGCGTCTCGCTCTCGCTGGGAGCGAAGATCCCCGGCACCCGCATGCGCATCCGCCCGGTGAACATGGAGTTCCTCTACGGGACCTCCTTCATGTCCGAGTCCCCAGAGGCCTACGAGCGGCTGATCATGGACGCCATGCGCGGCGATGCCACTCTGTTCACGCGCAACGACGAGGTCGAGGCCCAGTGGCGGATCTGCGACCCCGTGCTGGAGGCGTGGGCCGGTGGGGACGGGCCGCTGCCCAGCTACCCCGCGGGCACCGACGGGCCCAAGGAGGCGAACGACCTGATGCCCGAGGGCAAGACGTGGCGGGCGATTTAGGCTCCGGCCGCTGGTCGGCCGCCGATACGTCCCCCGGGGAGATCGAGGCGGCCCTTCGCGGGTTGCTCAAGGAGCGCTTCGCCGAGCACGAGACCTTCGCGCCCGCCCGAGTGCTGAACCTGGTGGTGGTGGCCGACTACGACTGGAAGGGTGAGATACAGAACCGCCTGGACCGGGTGGGACGACACCATGCCTCGCGCACCATCCTCTGCGCCGTCCAGTGCGGGCGCACGACGCTCGACGCCCACGCGGAGATCGACGTGGAGGAGCAGAAGCGCAGCGGAGAGATCGTGGCGGGCACCGAGCAGGTCACGATCACCTGCGGCGAGCGCCACCTCCGGGGGCTGGACAGCATCGTCGACCCGCTGGTGGTGACCGACCTGGCCACCTTGATCTGGGCGCCCCACGGCCACGGCGAGGGCCTCGACGCGCTTACGTCGCTGGCGCAGATCGTGCTGGTGGACTCCGTCAACGAACCCGACCCCGCCCAGGCGGTGAGCCGGGCGCAGGAGCTGTCTGAGCGCGCCTACGTGGTCGACCTCGCCTGGCTTCGCTCGACCCCCTGGCGCGAGCGGGTGGCTGCGAGCTTCGATCCCCCGCTGTGGCGGGAGGAGCTGCGAGGCATCACCTCGGTCACCATCCGCCACCAGCCCGAGTCGGGGACCGCGGCGGTCCTCTTCTTCGGCTGGCTGGCCGCGCGCCTGGGCTGGCAGGTCGAGAGCCTGGTGGGCCAGGACGGCTCGCGCCACGGCACGGCGCGGGCAGGGGGCCGGGAGGTCTCGCTGAAGATGTCGCCTGACTCGGAGATGACCGCGCCCGGGCTGGCCGGGGTCACGGTGCAGACCGCCTCGGGCATGTCGCTCTCGCTCGACCGCGGCTCCGGCGGCCTGGCGGCCAAGCGCAGGCTCGCCGACGGCCGCGAGTCGGCCTTCACGGTGATGGGAGCCTCGCGCGGGGAGGCGGGCATCCTTGGAGAGGGCATCCGTCAGGCGCTGCTGCGCGATCACACCTACGGGCCCTCCCTCGAGGCGGCGGCCTCGATGCTCGCCTGAGGGCCTGGGCGGGTGAGCGTGGCGATGGTGCTCGGCGTCGGCCTGCGCTGCATCTAGGATGCCCGCGGTGCACGCGGAGGTGGAGGTGGTTGAAGACCCGGCCGGGGCGGTGGCCGACCGACTGGCGGCGGCCAGCGGCCACGTGGTCCTCACCGGCGGCTCGACTCCGCGCAGGGCGTACGAGCGGGCGGCCGAGCTGCGCCACGACTGGTCGGGGGTGGCCTTCTGGTTCTCCGACGAGCGCTGCGTGCCGGCTGAGGACGACCTGTCGAACTTCCGCATGGCCGACAAGGCCCTGTTCGACGTCGTCGCCGGGACCCAGGTGCACCGCATCGAGGGTGAGAGGGGCCCGGACGAGGCGGCCGAGCTGTATGCGAACGAGCTCGGCGCGGCGTTCGGCTCCGAGCTGCCCGAGATGGACCTCATGCTGCTGGGCATCGGCCCTGACGCTCATTTGTGCTCGCTGTTCCCCGACGCCCCTGCGCTCAACGAACGCGAGCGGCCGGTCGTGGGGGTGGAGGAGGCCGGCGTGGCCCCGCTGGTCCCCCGGGTGACGCTGACCCTCCCGGTGGTCGACGCCGCACGCGAGCTGCTGTTCCTCGTGACCGGCGAGGACAAGGCCGAGGCGTTGAGAAGGGCGCTCGGCGACCCCGACCTGGCTGCGCCCGCCAGCCTGGTGCGAAACGCCGGCTCGAGATTGTTCTGCGACGAGGCCGCGGCGAGCAGGCTGTGAGGCGGCTCAGCGGCGCCAAGCCCGTGGGCGGGGACCCGTTTCCGCCGATCGCCGACTACGCCTTTCTCTCGGACTGCGAGACCTGCGCGCTGGTGGCGCCCGACGGCAACGTCGAGTGGCTGTGCCTGCCGCGCTTCGACTCCCCCAGCGTGTTCGGCTCGATCCTCGACCGCGACGCCGGCAGCTTCCGCCTCGGCCCCGACGGCGTGGACGTGCCCGCCGCGCGGCGCTACCTGCCGGGCACGATGGTCCTGGAGACCAGCTGGGGCACCAAGGGCGGCTGGATCGTCGTGCGCGAGGTGCTGCTGATCGGTCCCTGGCACCACGAGCACGACCGCTCGACCACTCACCGTCGTTCGCCCACCGACTACGACGCCGACCACGTGCTGCTGCGCACGGTGCGCTGCGTGAACGGCGAGGTGCAGGTGAATATGGACTGCGAGCCGAGCTTCGACTACGGGCGCGTCCCCGGCGAGTGGCGCTACGACGGCCCCGGCTACCACGAGGCGGTGGCCACCGCGGAGGGGGTGGACTTCGAGCTGCGCCTGACCACCGACCTCAACATGGGCGTCGAGGGTCACCGGGCCACCGCCCGGACCCTGATGAAGGAGGGCGACACGCTGTTCGTGGCGCTCTCCTGGACCGAGCACCCGGCCCCCACCAGCTACGAGGACGCCTACGCCCGCCTGGTGTGGACCGCGCACCACTGGCAGCACTGGCTCGGTCACGGCGAGTTCCCCGACCACCCCTGGCGCACCTACCTGCAGCGAAGCGCCTTGACGCTCAAAGGGCTCTCCTACGCGCCCACCGGGGCCCTGGTGGCCGCGGCCACGACCTCCCTGCCGGAGACCCCGGGCGGGGAGCGCAACTGGGACTACCGCTACACCTGGATCCGCGACGCCACCTTCATGCTCTGGGGCCTCTACACGCTGGGCTTCGACTGGGAGGCAAACGACTTCTTCTACTTCATCGCCGACGTGGCCGAGAGCGAGGCGCCCCAGCTGCAGATCATGTACGGGATCGGTGGCGAGCACGACCTGCGCGAGGAGACACTCGATCACCTGTCGGGCTACGAGGGCGCCCGGCCAGTGCGAGTCGGCAACGCGGCGCACGACCAGGACCAGCACGACGTCTGGGGCGCGATCCTCGACTCCTTCTACCTGCACACCAAGTCGCGCGACCACTTGCCCGATCGCATCTGGCCCATCCTCACCAAGCAGGTCGAGGTCGCGCTCGAGAAGTGGCGCGATCCCGACCGGGGCATCTGGGAGGTCCGCGGCGAGCCCAAGCACTTCACCTCCTCCAAGCTGATGTGCTGGGTGGCGGCCGACCGCGGTGCGCGGCTGGCCGAGGTGCGTCGCGAGCTCGAGCTGGCCGCCCGCTGGCAGAGCGGCGCAGACGAGATCAAGAACGACATCTGCGAGAACGCCCTGGACGATCGCGGCGTGTTCTGCCAGCACTACCACACCGATGCCCTGGACGCCTCGGTGCTGCTCATGCCGCTCGTGCGCTTCATGGACCCGAGCGACGAGCGGATCAAGAAGACGGTCCTGGCCATCAGAGACGAGCTGACCGAGGACGGCATGGTCCTGCGCTACCGCGTCGAGGAGACCGACGACGGGCTCTCGGGCGAGGAAGGCACCTTCGCCATCTGCTCGTTCTGGATGGTCTCCGCCCTGGTGGAGATCGGCGAGTTCGAGCACGGGCGCGACCTCTGTGAGCGGATGCTCTCCTACGCCAGCTCGCTGCAGCTCTACGGCGAGGAGATCGACGCCCGCTCCGGGCGCCACCTCGGCAACTTCCCCCAGGCCTTCACCCACCTGGCGCTCATCAACGCGGTGATGCACGTGATCCGAGCCGACCAGGGCCTGGAGGTGGGCACCTTCGGGCTCGGGCAAGAGCTCGCGCGGGCGCGCGCCCAGCAGACCTGAGCCTGCAGGGGCTGCTCGACCGCCTGCGCTCCGGCGCCCGGCCGTCGCTGGCCGTTGGCCTGACGGCGATCGGCTTCACCGTGCTGATCGCCGTGGCGGTGGCGGGTGGGCTCAAGGGCGAGGGGCCCGACGACCGCGGCCGAGGCGCCGAGCCGGAGATCGGGCCCGGAGCCGACGGTCGCGTGGTGCGCTGCTCGGGGCACTCCGGGACGTTCGGCGTCACGCGCAGCGCGCGGGGGCGGGTCTCGGTTACGGCCCGTCGGCCGGTGTCGGTGACCGTCTCCCAGAGCGCGACCGAGCAGGGGGAGGGGGGCAGCGTGACGGTGACCGCCACGGTCACGCGCCGCGTGGTCGCGCGGGCGACCGTGGCCGCCGGGACCACCGCACCGGCCACGATCAAGGTGCGCGGCCGCGCGCGCGTGTGTGTGGGAG
>JALZII010000188.1 GCA_030860365.1 Actinomycetota bacterium | reverse complement strand
CCGGTCGGGGGGCCTCGCCTCGGCCGGGGCCGACGCCCGCGAGCGCGAGGAGCGCGGCCACCGCCGTTCGGCGTCGCCCCTGCATCGAAGCGCCCCGCGACCCGACCAGGGCGCACCGGTGGCCCCTGCCCCGCGCCCCGCGGCCCAGGGCGCGATGCCCCTTCCGACCACCCCTGGCGAGAGGACCCAAAGCCGGGCCCGTGGCGTCTGGGTTGGCTGCCGGTCGGGCTGCCCCGCGGTTAGAGAAGCGCCAGTGCGGCTGAGAGGACTCGAACCTCCACGCCCCGAAGGACACGAGCTCCTGAAGCTCGGGCGTCTACCAATTCCGCCACAGCCGCGTGAACGTCTCGAAATCTAGCGGCGCCTACGAAGCTCGCGAGCCGCGCTTGTGCGGCGTGCGGAACACGTAGTCCCAGAACGGGGCGCTCACGCCGAAGCCGCGCGTGTCGTCCTGGAAGTGGTGGCGCATGTGCAGCTCACGCATCAGGCGGCCCAGGCGGGTGCGGGGCTTGTGGTGATGCACGTGGAAGTGGGTCATGTCGTAGATCAGGTAGCCGAGCAGGAAGCCGACGCCCAGCAGCCAACCTGCCGGCGTGCCGAGGACCAGCAGGAAGGCGGCGCAGAAGAGCGCCGCGAGCGGCACACTCACGGACGGTGGCATGACGAGGCGGAGCGGATCGTTCGGGTGGTCGTGGTGAACCCCGTGGATGATCCAGTGCAGCCGCGCCCCGAGGCCGTCCTCGGGCTCGAAGTGGAAGACGAGGCGGTGCATCCAGTACTCGGTGAGCGTCCAGAACAGGTACCCGCCGAAGACCCAGGCGCCCACCTCGAGCGGGGGCACGCCCTCCTGGCCCAGCCCGAAGAGCACCGCGATGGCGGGGATGAAGACGACCAGCGGGACCACGGGGTGCACCCGTGACAGGCGGTCCAGCCAGTCACGGTCGAACATTCGCGGAGAGGCCTTCATCATCTCCGTGCGCCGTTGGCTCACCGGTCCCAACTTATCGTAAGACGCGGCGAGCGTCAGGTCTCGAAGTCGGCGCCGTTCAGGTCACTTGATGAACAGCATCTCCGCGTACTTGGGCAGCGGCCAGAGGTCGTCGGCCACGATCTTCTCGAGGAGGTCCCCCGCCTCTCGCACCTTCGCCATCGCGGTGAGCTGGTTGTCCCGCGCGTAGACCGCGAGGTCGAGCCCCTCCCGGTCGTCGGGGTAGACGTTCGCCCTCTCGAGCTCGGCGATGGCCGCCGAGAACTCCTCGATCAGCGACCGGGCCTCGGTGGCCAGGCCCTCGATCCCGGCCGCCTCGAGCAGGGCAAGGTGGCGCAACGCGGCGGGCAGCAGCATCGTGCGGGCCATCGAGGAGGTGGTCTCGGCCTCGATGTTGGCGCTGATCGAGTACTGCTCGACCCACACCTCGAAGCGCGACTCCAGCTCGCGCCGGCTGAGCACCTCGTACTTCTCCATCGCCTGCACGGTCGTGTCGGCGAGCACTTCGGGCAGCGCGTCGGGCGTGGTGTGCAGGTTCTTCAGCCCGCGCCGTTCGGCCTCGGCGTGCCATTCCTCCTCGTAGTTGTCGCCGCTGAACAGCACCTGCTTGTTCTCGGAGTAGGCCTGCTTGACCACGGCGTTCACTGCCTCGGCAGTGTCGGCGCCGTTGGCCTCCAGGCCGTCGGCCAGCTCGTCGATGGCCTCGGCCACGATCGTGTTGAGCACGGTGTTGGGGAAGGCGAGCGACATGCTGGACCCCAGCGCGCGAAACTCGAACTTGTTGCCGGTGAAGGCGAACGGCGAGGTCCGATTGCGGTCGCCGCCGTGCTTTGGGAGCGGCGGCAGCACGGACGCCCCGAGGCCGAGGAACGAGGCGGGGGTGTGGGGATCCCCCTCACCCGACTCGATCGCCTCGAAGACCTTGTCGAGGTCCTCCCCCAGGAAGATCGAGATGATCGCCGGCGGAGCCTCGTTGGCCCCGAGGCGATGGTCCTGGCCGAGGTTCGCGACCGAGGCCCGCAGCAGTCCCTGGTGCTTGTTGACCGCCTTGATGACCGCGGTGCAGAAGAACAGGAAGCTCACGTTGCCCTCGGGGGTCTCGCCCGGCTCCAGCAGGTTGTTCCCGCTGTCGGTGCCCATCGACCAGTTGTTGTGCTTGCCTGAGCCGTTGACGCCCGCGAAGGGCTTCTCGTGCAGCAGGCAGACCAGGCCGTACTTGCGGGCCACCCGCTTCATCACCTGCATGGTCAGCTGTTGGTGGTCGGAGCCCACGTTGGAGTTCTCGAACACGGGGGCGATCTCGTACTGCCCGGGGGCGACCTCGTTGTGCCGCGTCTTGACCGGCACCCCGAGGCGGGCCAGCTCGAGCTCGGAGTCCATCATGAAGGCGAGCACGCGCTCGGGGATCGAGCCGAAGTAGTGGTCGTCGAGCTCGTGGCCCTTGGCCGGCTGGGCGCCGAACAGCGTGCGCCCGGTGGTCACCAGGTCCGGCCGCTCGAAGAAGAACTGCTCGTCGATCAGGAAGTACTCCTGCTCGGGCCCGACCGTAGTGAACACGCGGTTGGCCTCGTGGTCGCCGAGCAGCGTGAGCGCGCGGATGGCCGAGCGCGAGAGAGCCTCCATCGACCGCAGCAGCGGAATCTTGTAGTCGAGCGCCTCTCCGGTCCACGAGGCGAAGGCGGTCGGGATGCACAGCAGTGCTCCGTTGGGGTTCTCGAGGATGAAGGCGGGGCTGGTGGGGTCCCAGGCGGTGTAGCCGCGGGCCTCGAAAGTGGCCCGCACCCCGCCCGTCGGAAACGACGAGGCGTCGGGCTCGCCCTGGATGAGCTCGGTGCCTGAGAACTCGGCGAGCGTGGTGCCGCCGCCGTCGGGGCCGAAGAACGAGTCATGCTTCTCGGCCGTCGAGCCGGTGAGAGGCTGGAACATGTGCGTGTAGTGGGTGGCCCCGTGCTCCAGCGCCCACTCCTTCATCGCGAGCGCGACGGCGTCGGCCAGCGAGGCGTCGAGAGCCTCTCCCTGCTCGACGGCGCGCTGCAGGCGCTTGAAGATGTCCTTCGGCAGGCGCTGACGCTGCACCGCCAGGGAGAAGACGTCGTCGCCGAAGGGGTAGTTCCTGGACTGGGTCAGGTCGACCGTCCCGAGCGAGCCGCCGTCGGGGCTCCACTGGGCGGCCGCGACGTTCTGCTGGCGAAATCGTGGCATGTGCCGAGCCTTTACGTAGAGCGCGCCCGTTGAGCGCGGGCGCGCGGAGGACGTGGATCTGGAAGGGTCACCAGCCTAGTGTCGAACGAGCCGGCGGGACGTTGTCCGAATGTCCAAAGATCGCCGCTCGCCTTTCGCCCGTGATACGGGGCGGGTGCGCCCTTGGCGCGACGAGGGTGCCTGTGAGAAGTGGCGCGGTCGCCAACGCGGGCGCATAACGGTGACCTGCACGCCGAACGCCGGCGCTCAGGCCAAGAACCGTGTGATCACCGCCACGCGGGTCGCCTCGGTGCGACGCTGAAGAGGAGCCGCCAGAGCCCGATCACGAGATGCCCTGGCGCCGGGGAGGCCCGGTCACCCGGCGCGGTTGGCCGCGGGCTGACCGTCGGCCGGATGGGTGTTGGTTGCGCGCGCCAACCGAGCCTCGGCCTCGGGGGGGAAGAACCGGCGTGCCTCCCGGCCGAGCTCGCTGTCGCAGCGAGGACAGTGGTCGACCGTGGAGACTGCTGCCGCGCTGTACACGGTCAGCCTGCACAGCGGGCAGTGGCGGTACGGCATGGGGACCTTTCGTCGGAAGCTGACTGCGGGCTGCTCCCAGGTCCGCCTTGCCGGCCCCTCTGCGCGGCGTCGTCCCTCGAGCCTGAATCGCAACGGTCCAATCCGCTTCGGGGCGTGCCGGACCGCCTCGGGGATAAAGCTAGCACTAAAGTGACGGGTCCACGGCTTCGCCTTGTGAACGCCTTCGCCGGTGGTCGCTCGCGCCGGCGCCGCCCATGACCGCGAGCGGCGACCCCAACCAGCTGAGCCGCGACGAGCTGACGCGCGAGGCAAGGAGCGCGTGGCCTTCGCCGAGCACTTGGCCCGCGCGCGTCTCGACCCGAGCAGGACTCTCCTATCGGCGGGCTCCTACCCCGTCCCGGGACGCCGCGCCCCCGCGGAAGCCATCGCGGCGGCGCGCCCCTTCGGTGCGGACCTGCGCGCACACCGCTCACGCGTGCTCTCTCGGGAGCTGCTGCAGCAGGCCGACGCCGTGTACGTCTTCGACCACGCCAACCGACGTGCGGTTGTCTCCGAAGCGCCCACTTCTCGTCAGCGGGTGCACTGGCTCGGGGCGCTCTCGAATCATGGTTCGCTGCTCATCTCAGACCCCTTCGGTGGACCCGCGAGCGAGTACGAGCTCGTCTACCGGCAGATCGCCGAGGCGATCGCGGCGGCGGGCCGCATCGAGACGCGTGGCAGCGAACCCGGAGGCCGGGGCAGGGTGTAGGCTCGCGCGCCTTCCAGGGCAGGCTCAGAGAGGAGCGCAGGAACCGTGAAGCTCGTCATCGGCATCGTTCGCCCCGAGAAGGCGAATGACGTGCTGGAAGCCCTGTACCGCGCCGAGATCCGTGGGGTGTCGATTAGCCGGGTCCAGGGCCACGGCGGGGAGCTCGACCGGGTCGAGACCTACCGCGGCACGACCGTGAAGATGGGGCTCGCCGAGAAGGTTCGCTTCGAGATCGCGGTCTCCGAGCCGTTCGTCGAGCCGACGATCGAGGCCCTCTCCGAGAGTGCTCGAACCGGCGAGGTGGGTGACGGGAAGATCTTCGTCGTTGCGCTCGAGCGGGCGATCCGCATCCGCACGGGCGAGACCGACCACGGTGCAGTCACGCCCGTGGGCAAGTGACGCAGGTGCCGGCTCTCGCCGCCGGGGTGGATACCGGTGACACCGCGTGGATGCTGGTGGCCACCGCCCTGGTCTTGCTGATGACCCCGGCGCTCGGGCTCTTCTACGCGGGCCTCGTGCGGGGAAAGAACACGCTGAACACGTTCATGATGTGCGTCGCCGCGCTCGCGATCGCCACCGTCATGTGGGCGCTCGTGGGCTACTCGTTCGCGTTCGCTGACGGCAACGGGATCATCGGCGGCTTCGGCCACGTGCTCCTCAAGGGCGTCACCTTCGCCCCCCGCGAGGAGTCGACGATCCCGCACCTGCTGTTCATGGCCTTCCAGGCGACCTTCTGCATCATCACGGTCGCGCTCGTCTCGGGCGCGGTCGTGGAGCGCATGCGCTTCGGGCCGTTCATGATCTTCGTGGCGCTGTGGTCGGTGCTGGTCTACGCGGTGCTCGCCCACTGGTCCTTTGGCGGCGGCTGGCTGCAGGAGAAGGGAACGCTCGACTTCGCCGGCGGCATTCCCGTCGAGATGGGGTCCGGCTTCTCCGCGCTGGCTGCCGCGCTGGTCGTGGGAGCGCGCAGGGACTACGGGCGCCAGGCCCTGCTGCCCCACAACGCGATCTACGTGCTCCTCGGCGCCGGGCTGCTGTGGTTCGGCTGGTTCGGCTTCAACGGCGGCAGCGGCTTCTCGACGGGCAACCCCAGCGTGCTGGCGTTCACCAACACTCTGCTCACGCCCGCCTGCACCCTGGTGGTCTGGTTCGCTTTGGATCTCCTGCGGGGCCGGCGTGTGACGGCGATTGGAGCGGCCACCGCGATCATCGTCGGCTGCGTGGGGATCACCCCCGCAGGCGGGTTCATCAGCCCGGGGTGGGCGATGGTGCTCGGCGCGGTTGCCGCGGTGCCCAGCTACGCGATCATCGTCCTGCGCCCGCGCACGCGCGTGGACGAGACGCTCGACGTGCTCGCCGCCCACGGCATCGCGGGGCTGACGGGCATCCTCTTCATCGGCTTCTTCGCTCAGATGAAGTGGAACGACGTGTCGGACGGCCTCCTCTACGGCGACGCCGGGCAGCTCGGGCTGCAGGCGCTGGCGGCGCTGGCGACCCCGGTGTACGCGTTCGTGGTGACCTTCGTGCTCCTGAAGGTCATCGGGCTCCTGACGCCGCTGCGCGCGGACGAGCACGACGAGGCGGTGGGCATGGACGTGACCCAGCACGGGGAGGAGGCCTACGCGACGGGCGAGGGGGCGATCTTGATCACGCCGGAGTCGGAGGCGGAGGCCGAGCGGCCGGTGGCCGACCCGGTCTAGCGGCTCTCACCTCGTCGTACAGGTGGCCGGCGCTGTTGCGCAGCCCGACGGGTCGAGCCTCTTGTCCTTCCTCAGAGAACGGCGGGGCGCCGGGCGCTTGCCTTTCGGCGGTGCCCCCTCGACGTCGTGGTGCCGACCGTCGCGGGCTTCGCACTCCGTGCCCGCCGTTCGCGCGCAGCGCGCTCTCGTCCCGCGGCAATCCACGCGCTGCTCATCGCGGCCGCGGGTTTGGCCGCTGTCAGGGTCTGAGGTTCAACGAACAGCTGCGAATGGAGCGCGAGAGCGCGGTCGATGAGCTTCGCCAGCGACAGGACGACGTCCTTGCCGTGACCCGGGTTGCCGGGGACCTACGTGGGAGGAGCAGCTGCAAGTCGAAGCGGCGCGGGCCGCCCGCACAGAGAGCTCGCTGTGCGTCGCGGTTCTCGACCTCGATCGCTTCAAAGAGGCAGACGGCCGCCGCTGCGTAGCCGTCTGAGCGTGTGTTGAAGACCAAGCCGTCCATGTGATCATTGGGACATGGGAGCAGAGGCCGGGCCTGGGCTGTTGCATAGGGGCTGGGAAGCGTTGGCTGAAGCCGACTGGGATGCCGCGCGCTCCTGCTTCGAGCAGGCCCGCGAGCTGGGTGAGAGCGCGGAGGCCCTGGACGGGCTGAGCCGGGCCTTGCACTTCCAGGGGGAGTACACCCGGGCGATCGAGCTGACCGAGCGTGCGTTCGCGGCATACCGGCAGCTGGACAAGCCCGTGGAGGCGGCCGATCGCGCGCGCTGGCTGGCTTTCTTGCACGGCACGATCAACAGCAACATGGCAGTCGCGAGCGGGTGGATGGCGCGCGCCGAGACCCTGCTCGCGGGTGAAGACGAGTGCGCGGGGCACGGCTGGCTCGCCCTCGACCGCGCTCCGTTCACCGACGATGCCGCCGATCGTCAGCGGCTGGCTGCGGCGGCCCTCGCCCTCGCCCGGCGGTTCGGCGATGTAGACCTCGAGTACGACGCGCTCGCGTTGCTGGGCGAGTCATATGTGGCTTCCGGGCGGGTGGCGGAGGGAATGCAGCTCATCGACGAAGCGATGACCGCGGTGTCCGCGGGGGAGGTCACCGCCATCGTCCCGGTCGGCGACATCTGCTGCCGCTTGTTGAGCGCCTGTGAGATGGCGCTCGACATCACGCGCGCCGAGCAGTGGATGTCGCTGGCCGGAGGCTACGAGGCTTGGAGCGACTTCGTGTCCCCCGTCTGCCGCAGTCACTATGGGGGGATCCTTGTCGCGGTAGGACGCTGGGGGGACGCGGAGGAGGAGCTCCTGGCCGCCATCCGTACGTTCGAGAACAGCTATCGCGCGATGCGCGGGTCCCCGCTGGTCAAGCTCGCGGACCTCCGCGTCCGCCAGGGACGACTCGACGAGGCGCGGCGTCTGCTCGAGGGCCACGAGTCGCATCCCATTGCGAGGCGCACGCTGGCCACTATCGCGCTGGCGTGCAGCGATGTCGCGCTGGCGGAGGAGCTCATCCGCCTGTGCCTCGATGGCACGGGGGCTTCCGACCCAGCCTGTGCACCCGCGCTGGAGCTGCTCGTGCAGATCCGGCTTGCTCGCGACGACGTCCGTGGCGCCACACAGGCGCTCGAGCGTCTCACCGACCTCGCCTCGAGCTGCGGCGATGACTGTGCCGCTGGCTTTGCCGAGCTCGCAAGAGGACGGGTGCGAGCCGCCGAGGGAGACGAGCGGGCCTCGACGCATCTCCAGGCGGCGTTGAGGGGGTTTTCGGGCCTCGGTCTGCCGCTCGAGGGCGCGCGGGCGCAACTCGAGCTGGCTACAGCAATAGCGCAGCACGCCCCCGAAGCGGCGATCGCCGAGGCGCGCCTCGCAGTGCGGACGTTCGAGCGTATCGGCGCGACTGGGGACGCCGACCGGGCGGCCGGCCTGCTGCGGCGGCTGGGCACAGGCGGCCGAACATGGCCCAGGCACTACGGGACGTTGACGAAACGGGAGACGGAGGTGTTGTCGCTCCTGGCAGATGGCTGCTCGAACGCGGTGATCGCAGAGCGTCTGTACATCAGCCGGCGCACGGCTGAGCACCACGTCGCCCGCGTCCTCTCAAAGCTCGGCCTGCGCAGCCGCGCGGAGGCGGCCGCCTACGCGGTGCGCGACCTACCCAAAGACTCGTAGCGCAATAGGTAGTGCTACCGATGCCCCACGCGCCGGTCGCAGAGATCCTCTCCAGCATGAGGACATCCACGAGAGGAGGCATCATGAGCAGCAGCGAGGAAAACAGGGCGGCAGTCCGTGCGTGCTTCGAGAACGCGTCGCAGGGAAACTTCGACGCGCTCGACGAGGTCGTCGCCCCGGACTACGTCCTGCACCCGGAGGAGGTTCGGGGCGTCGACGGCCTAAAGGAGATGGTCGAGGGGTACCGCAACGCCCTCAGCGGCCTGCGGGTCACGATCGACCAGCAACTCACCGAGGGCGACTACGTCGCAACCCGCTTCACGATCCGCGGCACGCACGATGGCGACCTGATGGGCACGCCCCCGACGGGCAAAGACGTGGCCTTCACCGGCATCGCGATCAGCCGATGCCAGGACGGCCGGATCGTCGAGGAGTGGGAGATCACGGACACGCTGGGACTCCTGGGCCAGGTCGACGGGCTGCCTCAGACGGCCCAGAGCTGACCTGTCCGTCAGCAGTTGATACCCCTTCAGAGATCTCACGGAGCCCGGTTTCTAGCGAGCGCCTACCTCGTTGTCATGGCCTCGGCCGCGAGGGCCGCCACCTGCTGCTGCTCGCGCTCACTCGCGACTTCAAGGCCGGCAATCTCCGCTTCGGGCCCGGCTAGGGACTCGGCTCACACCCGGCCGAGGTAGGCGTCCACGCGCTCGCGCGCCTCGTCGCGGCCGTCGGGCATCAGGTGGCCGTAGCGGTCGAAGGTCATGGTCACGCTGGCGTGGCGCATCGCCTCCGTGATCGCCGCGTTCATGCCCGCCGCGATCAGCGTGCTGGCGAAGGTGTGCCGCGCCTCGTCTGACCGGCGCGCATACTGGCGCGCAGCGGCCCTGAGAACCAGAAAACTCCGCGATTTACAGGGCTGTCGCGTGATACCGCCACGGGGATTCGAACCCCGGTTTCCGCCGTGAGAGGGCGGCGTCCTAGTCCCCTGGACGATGGCGGCCTGAGAGGGCGAGATAATAGCGGCCTTAGGGCGGATTTCGGGGCGCCTGCCACGCTTTGACGGTGACCAGACGGCCCGCTCTCCTGCTCGCCGCCGCAGGGTCCTGCGCCGTGCTGTTCGGCGTCCTGCTCGTGGCGGCCTACGGGTCGTCGGCGGCGCGATACGTCGACGCCACTTCGCTGCTGGGCTTCGTGGCCGTCGAGCCCCGTGGCGGCTCGCTTCCCGGGTGGATCGGGCACCTGGGTGACCCGGCGCCGGTGGTTGTGATCGGCGCTCTGCTCGCCGGGGTGGCGCTGCTGCGGGGGCGCCCGCGGGTGGCGGCGGCCGTCGTGATCCTCATCGGCGTGACCAGCGTCTCGAGCCAGGCGCTCAAGGTCCTGCTCGCCTATCCACGCTACGAGGGCACGATCGCCGGGGCCCACGTGTCACCCGAGGCCTTTCCCAGCGGCCACTCGACCGCCGCGATGGCGCTGGCTCTGAGCCTGGTGTTGGTCAGCCCCGCCCGGCTTCGCCCGCTGGCCGCCCTGGTGGGCACCGGGTTCGCCCTGAGCGTGGCCTTTTCGGTCATCGCGCTCGGGTGGCACTTTCCCAGCGACGCCGTTGGCGGCTTCCTTCTGGCCTCGGCCTGGGCGCTCGTGCTGATGGCCGGCCTCGCGGCGGCCGACGAGAGGCTGCCAGCGCGCACGGGGCGCACCAGGGTGGCCGCCTCGGTCCAGACGGCGGTCGACCGTGTGGCGGCGGTCGGGCTGCTCGCGGCGGGCGGGGCGGGAGTGCTCGCGCTCGCTCTGGCCACGCTGCTCCTCGCGACGCGGCCCGGCGGGCTGATGGGCGTTGCCGAGCGCCACACCGGGCTGGTGGTGGTGGCCCCTCTGATCGCGCTCGCGGCCGTCGCGCTCCTCTTCGGCGTCGCCGTCCTCAGCCGCCGGCGTTAGCCGCCCTCGCCGAGTGGGGGTATGCTGGCCGCTCATAACGGTCGGTGGTCAGGGAAGTCCGGTGAGAGTCCGGTGCGGTCCCGCCACTGTGACCGGGTGACGAAGGCGCCGCACGACCGCGGTCAGCCACTGGGGGCCGCCGGCCCCCGGGAAGGCGCGGCGCACCAGCCCGGAAGCCAGGAGACCTTCCTCCGGCCGCTCCAGCGATCCCTCGGAGAAAGGGAAGACCATGCCCCATAGCCCCACTCGTCCCCGGCGCGTCGCGCTGGCCCTTGCGCTCGGCGCCACCGCGCTGACCGCTGCCGCCGTGCCCGCCGCACACGCCGTTCCGGTGTCGGTCAAGCTCCGCGTGGAGGGCAGGAGCAGCACGATCTACGAGAAGCCGGTCACCACCGATGGCCACGCCGTGACCACCGCCTCCGGCGGCACGCACAAGTGCGACGGGACCAACGGCGGGGCGAACCCCTCTCCGGGTGCCACCTCGACCGCCACCCTCGACGACGGTGCGAAGCAGGGTGGCTTCACCTTTGACGGCACCTACAGCCCGGGCTTCGACGACTTCTTCATAAACCGCGTCGGTCCCGACTCCAACAGCTCGTCTGCGTTCTGGGGCCACTTCCAGAACTTCGAGCTGTCGCAGGTGGGTGGCTGTCAGCAGCGCGTGACCACCGGCGACGAGGTGCTGTGGACCTTCGACGCCTTCTCCAAGAAGCACGCGCTCAAGCTCGCCGGGCCCGCCTCCGCCTCGACGGGGCAGGCCTTCCAGGTGCGGGTGACCGACGGCGCGAACGGGGCTCCCCTCGCCGGCGCGTCGGTGGGCGGCAGGCTCACCGACACGGGGGGCCGCGCCACCCTCAGCTACTCCAACCCGGGCATCTACCGCCTCAAGGCGACGCGGGCGGACTCGGTGCG
This sequence comes from Actinomycetota bacterium, assembly GCA_030860365.1. GTDB lineage: Bacteria > Actinomycetota > Thermoleophilia > Solirubrobacterales > Thermoleophilaceae > JACCZR01. The sequence goes on along the minus strand of JALZII010000188.1, from coordinate 580 downwards.
CTCGCCGCTTCTGACCGTCTGCGTGGATCCGCTCGGCGCGCCGCCCTGCACCTCGGGCGACAAGAGCTCACCAGAGGTCGAGCTGCTCGCCGCCGGTGCCGCCGGCGGGTACGCCAGCGACCGCTTCACCTCGCGGACCGTGCAGATCTCGTGGCAGGGCGACGATGGGACCGGCAGCGGCGTGGCGGCCTACGAAGTCGACGCGCGCGAGACGGGGGCCGCTGCGTCGAGCGCCGCGAACGGCTGGAGGTCGCTGCTGCGCGGCACCAAGAGGGTGAGCACTCGCTTCCGCGGGGGGTCGGGGCGCCGCTACGAGTTCCGGGTGACCGCCATCGACCGCGCCGGCAACCGGCGCTCGGCCACCGGGAACGACCTCCTGATCCCGGTGGACGACCGCGATCGCAGCCTCATCCGCTTCTCGCGCGGTTGGAAGCGCCTGCAGCGAAAGGGGGCCTGGGGCCGCTTCGTGGTGCGCTCGATCCGGCGCGGCGCTTCGGCCCGGCTGCGCTTTCGCGGCCGGCGCATGGCCTTGATCGGCCGCCGGCTGCCGAAGGGCGGCAAGCTGCGGGTGACGATCGAC
>JALZII010000128.1 GCA_030860365.1 Actinomycetota bacterium | reverse complement strand
CCGTACTCGATTGGCGTCGTCTCTCACTTGCTTTCCCTTCTGCTCCTTACCCGGTCCTCCTGTGCTTTGCGGCTAGGCGGCCGCCACGCGCTATTCCCCCCGAGGGGGGAGAAGGAGAGGTCGCAGGGCGAGCGAGAGAGACACGCTGCGCAGAGGCTACAGCCTCCTGGTAGCGGCGAGGGAGGCGGCGGGTCTCGCAGCCGATGAGCACGTCGCAGCGGTCCACGGTCACGGTGTCGCGCCCGCAGCCGCAGCGAACCCTGTCGCGCAGTTTGTCCCGGGCCGCGATGCGGTCGTTGCCCGATGCGGTCACGACCGCTGCCGCCCGTGAAGTCTGTCGGAGCCCGAGCCCCGCGCACCAGGTCGTTCACGCTGCGGCCGTACACCTTGCCCGGTCCCGCATCGCCCCGACTCGGTCGTCGCCGGAGTCTCCTGAGAGCTCGTCGCTCCCCGTGGCCCCGAAACCCGGTCCCGGCCCCGATCGTTCCGCATTGGAGCGCCGAGGCGCCGACTTTCCCCTTCCGGCGCTGCTGCGTGAGAACCTATCTGGGTGAATGACGACCAGATACGAGCGCTCCTAAAGGGCGTGCAGCCGTCGCGGTGGATCGACCGGACACCCGACACGGTTGCCATCCTGCGCTCCCGGCTAGAAGAGGCCGGCGGCGATCCCGACCTGGTTGCCGAGTGGGTCAGGACGCACGGAGGGCACGTCGACCGGACGCCGCCCTACAGACGCCGGGGGTCGGGGCCGCGTTGCGGACAGCGCGAAAGCTCAGGCGAAGAGTTCTACGTCGTGCCAGTTGAAGCCCTGGCTAGCTCGTCGAGTCGGCCGAAGGGAACCCCCTAGACCCTTATAGGCGGTCGACCCGCAGGGTTGACTGCCGAAGCTGTTGGCCGGACGCTCCTCGCGGGGGTTTGTCTGGCCGGAGATAAGGCTCCGGCTGACCCCAAGATCAGTGAGGAGGTCCGGCCATGTCCGGAACGATGACGTGGGTTGGGTCTTGATGTCCATGCCCGCTCGACGCACGCGGCGGCGATCGACACGATGACCGGAGAGCTTTCCAGGGCGCGGTTCGGAGCAGGAATCGAGGCGCCGGTGGCGTGGCCGGCTCGCTGACGTCGGTCGTGGTGCCGGCACCGGAGGTCGAGGCCGCGCGCGAGCTGACCCGCGCGCACGACGCCTGTCGCAGGGACCTGATGAACGCCCGCCATCGCGTCTCGAAGCTGCTGCTGCGCCCATGGGCGCGTCTACCCGAAGTCGACGACCTGGACGGCCGAGCACCGCCGCTGGCTGTCCGCCCAGCAGTTCGATGAGCCGGCCAGCGAACTGGTGTTCGCCGACCTCATCGCGGCCGTCGACGGACTGACGTCGCGCAAGGCGGCGATAGCGCTGCGCCTCTCAGATGTGGCCACCGACGAGCGCTGGTGGCCGACCGTCGCGCGGCTGCGGGCCTTCCGCGGGATCGACACGCTGACCGCGCTGTCGCTGCACCTCGAGCTCGGCGCCGACTGGAATCGCTTCCAGACCGCCCCCGCGCTCTCGGCCTGGCTGGGGCTGACGCCGTCGCTGAGCCAGTCCGGCGAGTCATCGCGCCAAGGCGCGATCACCAAGACCGGATCGGTCCTCGCGCGCCGGCTGCTGGTTGAGTTCGCCTGGCACTACAGCCGCCAGCCGCGATTGGGTGCAACGCTGGCCAACCGCCAGGCCGGGCAGCCCGACCACGTCCTGGCGATCTCCAACCGCGCCCAGCAGCGCCTGCACAGGGTCAACCGCGCCATGCGCGCGCGCGGCAAGCCCCACAACGTCACCGCCGTCGCCTGCGCGCGCCAGCTGGCCTGCTTTCTCTGGGCATCCGCCACCGCCGACTGACTCGGCTCGACAGCCCCCACGGTCGGTGGGCCGGGCCGCCGGGCCATCAGCGGCCGGGACGCGCCGATTCAGCTATGAGCAGCTCCCGCTCCCAGCGGGCGCCACGCTTGCTCCTAGACAGCGCCAGCCGCCAGCACGAAACCGGGCCCTGAGGTAGCCAACCCTCGCATCATCAGACTGGCAACGCCGACACCGAGCCCGGCGCCCCGGGCCACCGACCACCCCTCTTCGACGGCCGCCAAGCCGACGTGATCACCCACGCCCGCTTGACAACCCGATGCCCATATCAGCTGAGCGAGCCGGCAAGCGTAGAGTGCCGGCGCGCGGGGCGGGAGGGCACGGCGCGTCCCGCGCCTACGTCGCTTCGGGCAGGACTCGGTCGACCAGCTCGAGGGCCGGACGGCCCTCGAACAGGGGCAGAGCGTCGGGGCGGTAGAGGATCAGGCCAGGCTGGGCGCGACCATGAAGGTCCGCGCCGTTCAGCTGCTCTGCGCCGAGGACGCCGTCGGCGATCCAGGGATCGATGCGGTCGAGCATCGGGGGAAGGGCGCCGAGGAGGTCGGAGTCGGCCCGGTCGACGGCGAACACCGAGCGTCCGATCAGCGGGATGATCAGGCGCCGCGTGAACGCGCGCCGATAAAGGAGATAGCCCATCCGGCCGTCGGCGGTTGCGCGCTCATCGCCGCGGGGTCGGGCCCCGCCCACTCCAGGGCGATCCGGCGGGCGGCCATCTGAAGCGTGTCGTTCGCCCAGCGCTCGGCCTCCTCGACGGCCCGCCGCCGCCCG
>JALZII010000098.1 GCA_030860365.1 Actinomycetota bacterium | reverse complement strand
CCGAGCCCGGGGGCGCCTTGTAGAACGGGCTGTACTTGTCCGGGAAGCCCGGCATCGTGCAGCCGATGCACGCCCCGCCGGAGACCATGCAGCCGCCCATGTGGTTGATCGCGCCGCGCTCGACGATGTTGCACTGCACCACCGGGCCCCAGCAGCCGATCTCCACCAGGCACTGGTTGTCGCCCGGCTCCTCGGCGAACACGCCCTCCTCGTAGTAGCCCGCCTTGGGGCAGTGGCGGTGCACCGTCTCCTCGAACAGCCAGGCGGGCCGGCCGAGCTCGTCGAAGTGCGGCAGCGGGCCAAGGTTCTGCAGGAACAGGAGGACCGCGGCCACGGTCTCCGTGAAGTTGTCGCCCACCGGGGAGCAGCCGGGGACGTTGACCACGGGCACGCCCAGCGCCGAGCGGTAGTCCTTCCCGAGGAAGTCCGTGAGGCTCATGGAGCCGGTGATGTTGCCGGCCGCAGCGGGGATCCCGCCCCAGGTCGCGCAGGTGCCGATCGCGATGTAGGCGGCGGCGCCGGGAGCGAGCTTCCACAGCCAGTCGGTGACGCGGTTGGGCTGGTCGGTGTCGGAGTCGGGGTCGAAGCCGCCGGCCCCCATTGCGGAGAAGTAGCCGATGTCGCTCGGGAACGCCTGGTCGTCGGGCACCGAGCCCTCGAGGACCACGACGTAGGGGGCGCCGAGCTCGCCGTCGACGGCCGCCCTCAGGGGCCGGGTGAGCTCCGTGCCCGCGCCCGGGTTGAGCACCGGGTGGTGGAGGATCACCTTGGGAAGGTTCGGGATCTTGCCGAGCAGCAGATCCTCGACCGAGGGGTTCGTCGCCCCCGTGGCGGCGATCGAGCAGCCGTCGCAGCTCATGCCGGCGATCCAGAAGACGTGCACCTCGTTGAGCGGGCCGTCCGGGCTGCCGCCCAGGCCTCCGAGCCCGACCGGGTAGTCCGCGCCGAACACTGCACCCGCGCGGGGCACCGTTTGAAGCTTCAGCCGCTCCCCGTAGGGCCTCGGATCGTATGCCATATTCTCGCTCCCTCCGCCAAGCTGCCTCTAACTGCTGTGTGCATGGTACATATACACGATGCTCCTGAGGCGCCCAACCTGCACTGGGCGCCTTTCCACCACCCGCCAGGGCGCGTGGCTGGATGAGTAGCGAGGGTAGCGGCTTCGTCCCCGTCAACACCGGGCTCGTCCTCCAGACCCTGGTCGAGCGGATGTTGGGGATCATCGAGGGACGCCGCGACGAGGCACCGCCCGAGCCCGTGGCCGCCGTGCTGGCCGCCGCTGACCTGCGCCTCGCCGGGAGCTACCCGCAGCTCGACCCCGACCTGCGCCACGCCGGGTACCTCGCGCGGGTCGTGGAAGCTGAGCTGTTCGAGCCCGCTCGGCTGCCGGCCGACTGGATCCCGCAGATGCTCACCGAGCGCTTCGCCTCGACCGCGAGCTGGGACGAGGCGGTGGCGGGCCTCTGCGCCGAGCTCGCCCGCTCAGAGCCGCTCGGCAAGCCGAGCCCCGACGACGAGGCGGCGATGAGCTGGCGAGTTCCCGGCCCCGGCGGGCACGTCCGCCACTATCTCGCCCGGCGCACCATCGAGGAGCACCTCAGCGGCGCCGAGGCGCCGGTGGAGGACCCCGCTGAGCTCAAGCGCCCCTGGCTCTACGGCTTCTTCGTGCGCGCGTGCGAGGAGGCGCTGCCGGCGGGCGCGGCGCTCGCCGACACGCGCTGAGCTTCCCGGCTCCCTGAGGCTGGATCAATCCGACCGGCGGCGGTGGATCAGGTCAGTGGGTCGCGCACGTCATGCACGGATCGAAGCTGCGGATCGTGCGCAGCAGGTCGATCGAGCGCTCTTGGTGCGCCGTGCTCAGCAGCGGGGTCGACAGGACGGCCGCCTCGCAGGGGCCCGGATGGCCCTGGGCGTCCCTCGGCGACATGGTGAACGTCGAGGGCGCGACGATCTGATAGCTCTGGATCACCTGGTCCTCGATCGTCATGTGGTGGCTGAGGTAGCCGCGGGCGCCGCCCCACAGTCCCGTGCCGTGGCGGAAGTCCTTGGGCACCTTGTAGCGCGTGGAGACGCGCGAGTCAGGACCGCCCTTGCGCAGGAAGTCGAGGGCGACCACGAGGCTCTCGTAGGCGACCAGCGTCGAATGGGCGAGAGCGTACGCCTGGGCGCGATTGCGCTCGAGCGTGCCCCAGCGCTCGGGTATCCGCCACTCGAGCTCGGTCGCGGGCAGCGCCCCCTGCGGCATCAACAGCCGCAGGCTGTGACCGGTCGGCTCGACGAAGCTGCGGTGCGGCAGCTTGTTGGCCAACGCCGTCGTCCACAGGCGGGCGTAGGCTCCGGTCTCCATCGGCTGCCCGTTCCAGCGGGGCGCGGTCGACCACGAGTACTTGCCTGCGGGGCGGGCCTCCCCGGGCTGGGGAATCGTCTCCTTGTTCGCGGGATGACGGGCCGAGAGCCGGTTGCCGGCCGGGTCGTTGGCGAACCTGCCGCCCCTGGAGACCCAGTCCTCGTAGAAAGAGTGATCCACGAACTCCTCGACGCCCATGTTGACCTGTTGGACGTCGGTGGTCCGCAACCTGCCGTCGACGATCGCTCCCGGGGTCGCCCAGCGCCGCTCGGCCCAGGCCGAAGCGTTCTCGAACGTCCCGTCGTAGGCGAGCGGGTCGTCCCACTGCCCCAGGTCGATGAAGTTGGCCGGCCCCTGGCCGACTTCGCGAAAGGTCGGGTCGGCCTCGAAGAAGAAGTCAACGATGTCGTCCCAGACCGCCACGACCTTCTGGGAGTAGTCGAAGAACTCGGTCACCCGCCACATCATCTGCTGTGTCTCGGGGACACCGATGTGGGTGCTGACCCCGCCCGGGACGATCGTCTGGGGGTGGGGGTACTTGCCGCCGACCAGCACGTAGGCCTCGCGTGCACGGCGGGACATCGCCAGTGCCTCGGCGTAGAGCTTCCCGCTGAACGGGGTCATGGCGGTCATCAGGTCGGCGATCAGCGCGAAGCCGTGCGTGCCGCGACCGGGAGCCGGGGTGGCCAGCGCGCGCTCCCACAGCTCGGGGTTCGTCTCGCGCACCACCTGTTCGCAGTAGTCCGGGCCGACGCGGGTGAACAGGTGGGTCGGGCGATCGTGGAGGTACTCGGTGGCGACCATCAGGTTGCGCGTCAGGATCCCCATCGGGGGCGGCTGGATGCCGAACGCCATCTCGCACGCCAGCGCCGAAGCGGTGGCGTGCACGCCGCCGCAGACCCCACAGGCCCGACTCGAGATGAAGATCGCGTCGCGCGGGTCGCGACCCTCGAGGATCACCTCGTAGCCGCGGAACAGGGTCGCCATGGCGGAGGCGTCGAGCACGCGGCCGCCCCCGGGGTCGACCGTGGTCTGGAAGGAAAGCGCCCCCGAGACCCGGGTCACGGGCTCGAAGTCCATTCGTCGGGCGTCGCTCGATGTCCTTGTCGCTGCCACTAGATCTCCTCCCGCGGCTTGACCCGCTCTCCGAGGACGTCAACGCTCTGGCGGGGGTCCACGCCCTTCTGCGTGAGGATGTCCCGGCTGCGCGGCAGCGGCTGCTTCTTGTAGCGCTTGCCGTGGTGCACCGACCCGTGGTACTGGAGCTTCTTGTAGAAGAAGGCGCTCACCTTGTCGACGGGATCGGCCTTGCCGTGCGAGCGCCCCCACCCGAAGGAGACCTCCTCGGAGTTGTCCCAGAGCGGCTCGCGGTTGCCGGTCTTCATCGACATCCGCCGCAGCCGCCGGATCGCGCCGCCGTTGATCTTGGAGACGGTGCCGGAGATCGCGGAGCCCGGCGGGGCCTTGTAGAACGGGCTGTACTTGTCCGGGAAGCCCGGCATCGTGCAGCCGATGCACGCGCCGCCCGCCACCATGCAGCCGCCCATGTGATTGATCGCGCCGCGCTCGACGATGTTGCACTGCACCACCGGACCCCAGCAGCCGATCTCCACCAGGCACTCGCCGTCGCCCGGCTCCTCGGCGAACACCCCCTCCTCGTAGTAGCCCGCCTTGGGGCAGTGGCGGTGCACCGTCTCGTTGAACATCCACTCCGGGCGGCCGAGCTCGTCGAACTCGGGGAGCGGCGCGATGCCCTCCAGATACTGGAGCACCTCGG
>JALZII010000088.1 GCA_030860365.1 Actinomycetota bacterium | reverse complement strand
GTCACCATCAAGACGACCACCGCGGCCAGTGCCAGCACCGCGGCCGCCCCGTAGCCGATCAGGCGCTTGCGCCGCTGGGCCTCGGCCGCCGCACGCTCACGCTCCTCGCGCTCGCGCCGTAGGCGTTACTTCTCTTCCTTGCGACTGGCCATGACGGCGGAAGGCTAGTGAGCGGCTAGGCGACCTGCCGTGGAGCGCCCGCCTTCGCCCAGCACTCGTCCACGAATTCCGTGATCTCGCGGGTGAGGCGTTCGGGCGTGAGGCGCAGCTCGAGGATCGAGCTCGCCTCCAGCAGGCGGGCTCCGCTCAGCTCGCGCACCAGCTGGTCGGAGTCCGAGAAGGGATGGATCGGATCGCGGTCGTGGCCGATGACCAGCGCGGGCATGTCGAGTTGCCGGCGCTCCTCGCCCGAAGGGGCCACCCGCCCGAAGAACAGGCCCTGTAGCACCGAAGCCGAAGGCCGGGGATCCTGGCTGACCCAGTCGAGCAGCACCTCGCCCAGCAAGGGACGGCCCGGCCGCGGCACCAGGCTCGCGCCGGCGGCGACCAGCCGGGCCACCGGCGAGCCAAAGGTCAGGTACACCATCAGCGGCGTGAAGACCAGCGCGCAGCCCAGCAGCGCGTTGTCGAGCACCGGCATCTCCACCAGCAGCCCCTTCACGCGCTCGGGGGCGGCCACCGCCGCCTCGAGCGACGTGTTCGCCCCCAGCGACGTGCCGCCGACGACCGCCTGGTCGATGTCGAGATGGTCGAGCAGGCCGATGACCTGGCCGCCGAAGATCGTCATGCTGTAGCGGCTCATCTCCGGCGGGCGGTCGGAGTCGCCATGGCCCAGCGGGTCCAGGCACAGCACCCGGTAGCCGCGCGAGGCGATCGCCGAGGCCAATGGCCCCTGCATCTTGCGCGAGAGCAGCAGGCCGGGCAGCAGCACCACGGGGCGCTCGCCGCCGTCGTACTCATCGAACACCAGCCGGTGGCCCTGGTACATGAAAGAGCGTCGACGCGCCTTCAAGACCGGCCGAGCATACCCGGCCCCGGTGCCGGCTATTGTCGCCGAGGGGGAACGCCAATCCAGGGGGGAGGATGGGTATGAGCACGACCGTGCACGTGGAGGTCTGGCGGGCAGCAGCCTGGCCCGGCGGGCCAAGTGGGCGCATCCGGGAGGGAGGCGCGTGATCGGCGCGATCGTCCTGGCCGCCGGCGAGCGGTCGCGCTTCGGGCGCCAGAAGCAGCTCGCCGACCTCGACGGGCGGCCGCTGCTCGAGCACGCCCTGGCCGCCGTGGCCGAGGCCCCGGTGGATGACACGGTGGTGGTGGTCGGCGCCGGCGCCGACGACGTGCTCGGCACGGTGGACCTGCACGGCGCGCGGCCGGTGATCTGCGAGCGCTGGGAGGAGGGCACGTCGGCGTCGCTGGCGGCCGGCCTGGCCGCCCTGGAGGATGCCGAGGCGGTGGTGGTCTGCCTGGGCGACCAGCCGCGGGTGTCAGCGGACGCGATCCGGCGTGTGCTGGCCGCGCGTGGCGGCTCGCCCGCCACCCGTGCCACCTACGGCGGCGAGCCCGGCCACCCGGTGGTGGTCGAGGCCGAGCTGCTGGGGCCACTGCGCGACGTGACCGGCGACCGCGGCGCGCGGAGCCTCCTGCGCCGGATCGGCACCCGTGGCGTGCCCTGCGACGACCTGGGCGGCGGGGAGGACGTGGACAAGCCCGACGAGCTCGGCAAAATCCGCAAGGTGCTGTGAGGCTCGAGCAGAGCCGGCAAGGCTCCGCGGCACGATGGGCCTGCGGAGCGCCCGCGCCGCCTGCCCGGCGCTACTCGCGGGCCGCGGCCAGCAGCTCGTCGCGTGAGGCCAGCTTGACGCGCGGGCGCTCCTGGCTGGCCCCGCGCCGGCGCTCCAAACCGTCGATCGAGCGCCAGCCGTCGACGCCGACCAGGTCCGGAGCCGCTTCGGCCAGCAGGGCGTCGATCTGCTCTTTGCCCGGATTGGCCGGCCCCGGCAGCGCGCCGGCGTCGAGGTCCTTCACCAGGCAGCCCACCGTCTCCTGCGCGTCGCGCTTGTTGGTGCCCAGGATGCCCGTCGGCCCGCGCTTGATCCAGCCCACGGCGTAGACACCGGGCACCGTCTCGCCCGAGCCCGGGTCGAACACCCGCCCCTGTTGGTTGGGGAGCACGTAGCGGCGCTCGTCGAAGGGGACGTCGGGCAGCGGGACCGCCTGGTATCCGACCGAGCGCAGAACCAGGCCGCACTCGATCGTCTCCGGCTCCGCGTCCACGGGCCGCGCCCTCAGCGAGCCATCGTCGTCGCGCTCGATCCGGTTGGGGCGGGTCTGGACCTCCTCGACCCGGTCACCGCCGCGAATCGCCACCGGAGAGCGGAGAAAGCGAAGCCAGATCCGCCGCGGGGCTGCGGGCTGCGGCGCCCTCGCTGCGAACTCGCGCAGCAGCTCCAGGTTCCTGCGCGCGGTGAAAGTGCCCTCGCGCGCGAGCCATTCCTCGGACACCGGGTCGAGCTCGACGTCCGTGGAGTCGATGCGCAGGTCGACCCCGTCGAGATGGCCCAGCTCGCGAAGCTCGGCGCTGGTGAAGGCCGCCTGGGCGGGCCCGCGGCGGCCGAGCACGACGACCTCACTGATCCTGCTCTCTCGCAGCGCCTCGAGAGCGTGGTCGGCCACGTCGGTGCGCTCGAGCTCGCCGGCGTCGAGGGTGAGCATCCGCGCGACGTCGGCGGCCACGTTGCCGTTGCCGATCACCACCGCGCGCTCACCGGAGAGGTCGGGCGCCAGCTCGCGGCGGTCGGGGTGGCCGTTGTACCAGCCGACGAAGTCGGTGGCGGGGAGGCTGCCGGGCAGGTCCTCGCCTGGTATTCCCAGCGACTTGTCGGTCTGCGCGCCGATGGCGTACACCACGGCCGTGTAGTGGCGGACCAGGTCGGCGTGGGATACGTCGGTGCCGACCTCGACGTTGCCGAAGAAGCGGCAGTGCCCCCGGCGCAGGACGTCGCGATCGAACACGCGGTCCAGGCGCTTGATCTCGTGGTGATCGGGCGCGACGCCGCCCCGGAGCAGGCCCCAGGGGGTGGGCAGCCGCTCGAAGAGGTCCACTTCCGGGCCGCCGGTGCCGGCCAGGAGATGCGCCGCGGCGAACGCGCCGGCGGGCCCGGCGCCCACGATCGCCACCCGGGCACGCGGCGCGGAGCCGCTCACGGCGTGGGTTCGCGCTCGGCGAAGAACCGGGCGTTGATGTCGAGGGCGTAGCCGTACTTCTCCGGTGTCTCGTAGTCCGCGAAGATCGCGTCGACCGGGCACGCCTCCACGCAGGCGTCGCAGTCGATGCAGATCTCCGGGTCGATGTAGAGCTGCTCCGCGGTCTCGAAGTCGGAGTCGCCCGGCTTGGGGTGGATGCAGTCGACGGGACAGACCTCGATGCAGACGTCGTCCTTGATGCAGCTGCCGGCGATGACGTAGGTCATGCCCGAACAAGCTAGAGGGAAGCCGAGCGCAGGAGGGGCCGCGGGTCAGGCGCTCGCCGCCGGGGCGTCGCCCTCGCTGATCCCGAAGCGGGCGTGCAGCCGGCAGCGGCCTGGGCGCCCGCTCGGCGCGGATGCCGCGCACGGGCTCCAAGGCGTCCGCGAAGAAGAACTTGAGCACGCCCTCAGGGCGCAGCCCGACAGGTCTCACGTCAAGACGTGCTGCCTGGCCTCCTCTATGAAGCTCGGGTCGACGCTGTGCGCCATGGGGTACTCGCGGTAGAGCACGTCGGCGCCGGCCTGCTCCAGCCGCTCGCGGGCATCGCGGCCCCACTCGACTCCGATCACCGGATCCTGCGCCCCGTGCGCTATGGCCACCGGCATCCCCTCGCTGGCGCTCGTGTCCAGCGCGAAGCCCTCGACGGTGGGCATGAAGCCGCTCATGGCCACGATGGCCGCCGACGCCGGGCGGCCCTCGCCCAGGCCGACGGCGTAGGACATGACTGCCCCTTGCGAGAAGCCTCCGAGCACGGTGCGCGAGTGGTCGATGCCGTGTTCGGCCAAGGCCCCGTCGAGCCAGTCCGTCAGCCGTGGCAGCGTGTCGCGGAAGGTTCCCGGGTCGGGGTAGCCGATCCGGGCCACCTTGTACCAGTGCGCTCCGCCCGGCGGCAGGGACAGCGGCCCACGCGGCGCGAGGCCCAACAGGCGCCGCTCGGGGTCGAGACGCTCGAAGAACGGGGAGAGGTCGTCCTCGTCGGCGCCCCGTCCGTGCATGAGCACCAGGGCGCCTTCGGGCGTGCCCGCCGGGGGGCGTTCGCGATGGGTGAGCGTGGAGGCGGGCACGCTCGCGGACCTTAGGTGAAGACACGATGGCCTACCGTGCTCGGCCGATGTCGATCGAAGGCGCCCTGAAGGCCGAGTGCGGCCCTTCGCCGACGTGAACCCGTTCACGATCGTGGTCGACGCCATGCGGCACCTGTGGCCCGGCACGCCCGCCGGCAACTGTGTGTGGGGCGCCCTGGCCTGGTCGATCGGCCCCCTTGCGCTGTTCGCGCCGCTGGCGGTCAGGCGCTACCGAAGCGTGGCGGCGAAGTAGCCGCCGGGCTCAGGCGAGGGTCCACAGGCCGTCGGCGCCCACATGGCGCTCGCCGGCCACCCGCCCAAGCTCCTCGCGGGCCTGCTCGAGGGGGATGTCGCAGACCACCGCCACCTCCTGGGTGGCCAGCGGCTCGCCGGCCCACCGCAGGACCTCCTCGACGGACTCCGGCGGCTCGCGCCGGTCGAGGCCCGGCACGAGGTTGGCCGCGATCACGTCGTAGACCGGGAAGGGCTGGAAGCCCGGAACGGCGATGCGCACGCCGTCGCTGCGGCGCACGATCTCGTAGGACGGACACGTGTACCGCCGTCCTCCCGACCAGTTGGCGAGCTTGTGGTCGAGCGCCCGCGCGGCGGGCAGGGGCCTGCGGGCGGCGGCCATGTCCTCGCGCAGCTCCGCCTCGGTCTCCGGCTCGGCGGCCCACAGCGACAGCTCACGGGCATCGAGGCCGGCAGCGTGAGCAGCGCCGGCCACCGTCTCGGGCTCGTCGATCAGCTCGCCGGCGAAGTGACGAACCCGCAGCTCGCGCAGGAGCGGCTGCATTCGCTTCGGAGCGCGGCGCCGGACGCCCACCACCGCCAGGCAGGAGGGCAGGCCGGAGGTCATGCGCGGGCGCACTCGCGTGTCGATCGGCATGTGGTGATCGCGGGCGATGCGCGCAAACGCCTCGGACTGGACCTCAGGCGTGAAGCCGCGCTCGACCGGCTCCTCGGCCGTCTCGGCTAGGACCACCATGCGTGAGTGCCAGTCGAGCTCGTCGCCGAAGGTCCATTTGAGTCGACGCCGGAAAGGCTCGGCCGAGTAGGCCCAGGGGCAGGCCGGATCGGTGAACTCGGTGATGCACACGTCGGCCATGGACCTGATCCTGGCACCCTCGACATCCCGGTGAACCGCGCCCACCACTTCTACTCCTCTCGCCAGGCCTGGAAGCGCCACGTACGCGAGCACCTCGTCCCTGCCGCGGTCGACGGGGTGGACCTCGGAGAGGACGTGCTCGAGGTCGGTCCCGGCTTCGGGCCGGCCACCGACGCCCTGGTCGATCGAGTGCCCAGGCTGACGGCGCTGGAGGTGGACCCCTCACTGGCCGGGGCGCTGCGTGAGCGCCCAGCTTCAGCGCAGCGGTTTGCTTCACGATGATCCATCACGTGCCCACGCCGGCGCTGC
>JALZII010000082.1 GCA_030860365.1 Actinomycetota bacterium | reverse complement strand
GGCGCGGCCTGCGGGCGCTGGGGGTCAACGTGACCCTGGCCCCGGTGGCCGACGCCCCGGTCCCCGGCTCGGTGGTGGCCGGCCGCGCGTTCGCGGGAGAGCCCGCGCGCAGCGTGGGAGAGGCGGTGCGCGGCTACGCGGGGACGAGGGTCGGCTCGACGGCGAAGCACTTCCCGGGCCTCGGCGCCGCCACGCAGAACACCGACGATGCCGCGGTCACGATCGACCGCTCGACAGCCGAGCTCGCCCGGCGCGACCTTCCGCCCTTCCGCTCGGCGATCGCGGCGGGCACGCCGCTGGTGATGGCCTCACACGCCCTGTACCCCGCGCTGGACGGACGGCGCATCGCGTCGCAATCGCCCTCCGTGCTCGGCGCCCTTCTGCGCCGCCGGCTGCGCTTCCGCGGCGTGGTGATAACCGACAGCATCGAGGCCGAGGCGGTGATCGGCCGTCAGGCCGTGGAGGCCGCCGCCGAGCGTTCGGTCTCCGCGGGCTGCGACCTCATCCTCATGACCGGCTCGGGGAGCCCCAAGCTGGTCTACCCGCGACTGCTGAGAGCGGCCCGGCGCTCCCCTCCGTTCCGTGCACGGGTGCGCGAGAGCGCTTCCCGAGTGCTGGCGCTCAAGCGCCGCCTGGGCCTGCGGGCCCCGCGTTAGCTGGAGGCCTCGGCGGAGGCCGAGCGCTCCGCCGCCGCTCGCTTTGCCGCCCGCTCCATCAGCTCTCCCTGGGCGGCGCGCTCGCCGCCTTCGCGGCGCGTCCAGCTGCCGTCGGCCTGAAGCTCCCAGCAGAAGGTGTCGTCGGCCAGGCAGCGCTCCAGCGTGTCCTCGAGCTCGGCCTTCTGGCGCTCGTCGTCGACCGGCGCAAGCAGCTCCACCCGGGTGTCCAGGTTGCGGGGCATGAGGTCGGCGGACCCGATGTAGTAGTGGCGCTCGTGGCCGCGCTGGAAGCCGTAGATGCGGGAGTGCTCGAGGAAGCGCCCGACCACCGAGACTACGTGGATGTTCTCGCTCACGCGCTCGACGCCGGCGCGCAGGCAGCAGATTCCCCTCACGTTGAGGTCCACCCGCACCCCTGCCTGCGAGGCGCGGTACAGGGCGCGGATGCACTGGGGATCCACCAGCGAGTTCATCTTGAGCACGATGCGAGCGTGGTCGCCGTTCTCGTGCGCCTCGGCTGTCCGCTCGATCTCCTCGACGATGTTGTCGCGCACGTAGTCCGGCGCCACCAGGACCTTGCGGTAGGAGGAAGCGCGAGCGACCCCGGTCAGCGCGTTGAAGAGCTCGGCGACGTCGGAGGTGATCTCCGGGTCGCAGGTGAACAGACCGAAGTCCTCGTAGAGGCGCGCGGTCTTGGCGTGATAGTTGCCGGTGCCCACGTGCACGTAGTGGCGCACGCCCGAGCCCTCGCGGCGTACGACCAGCAGCGCCTTCGCGTGGGTCTTGAGCCCGGGCAGGCCGAGCACCACGTGCACGCCGGCCTCCTCCAGCGCTCGGGCCCAGCCGATGTTGCGCCGCTCGTCGAACCGTGCTTTGAGCTCGAGCAGGCAGACCGCCTGCTTGCCCTGATCGGCGGCCTCGATCAGCCTGGGCACCAGCGCGGAGTCGTCGGAGGTGCGGTAGACCGTCAGCTTGATGGCGAGGACGTCGGGGTCCTCGACCGCCTGTTCCACGAAGCGCTCCACGCTGGTGGCAAACGACTCGTAGGGGTGGTGCACCAGCACGTCGCCATGGCGCATCGCGCCCAAGACGTCCGGCTTGTCGTGGTCGGGGTCTCGCAGGGCCGGAGCGGTCACCGGCGTCCAGGGCTCGTCGCGGAGCTTGCGGTGGCCCTCGAGCCCGTGGATCTCCCACAGGTCGGTGAGGTCGAGCAGGCCGTCGATGTCGACCACCTCGTTCTCCGCCAAGTGAAGCGAATCGACCAGCAGCTGCCGCATGTCTGCATCGATGTCGGCCCCCACCTCGAGGCGCACCACCTCTCCGAAGCGCCGCTGGCGCAGCTCGTGCTCAACGGCCCGAAGGAGGTCGTCTGCCTCGTCGGAGACCGTGAGGTCCGCGTCCCGGGTCACCCGGAACACGCTGTGGCGCAGGATCTCCATGCCGGGAAACAGGTCCTCGAGGTTCTGCGCGATCACGCTCTCGAGCGGGACGAAGGTGTTGGAGCCGATCGGCAGGAAGCGCGGAAGCACCTCCTTCGGGACCTTCACGCGCGCAAAGGTCTCCAGATCGGAGACGGGGTCGCGCAGCCAGACGGCCAGGCTCAGCGAGAGGTTCGAGATATAGGGGAAGGGCCGCCCGGGACCCACCGCGAGCGGCGTGAGCACGGGGAAGACCTGCTCGCGAAAGAGTGCCTGGATCGCCTCGGCGTCCTGGCCCTCACAGTCCTCGCAGCCCACGATCCGGATGCCGGCCGCCGCCAGAGCGGGGCGAATCTCGTGTTCGAACTGCGCGGCGTGGCGAGCAGTCTGCGCGTCCACGGCCACGGAAATGCGGTCGATGGTCTCCAACGGAGAGAGGCCGTCGGCCTGGCGCGCGTCTATTCCGGCGTCCACCTGATCGTGCAGGCCGGCGACGCGGACCATGAAGAACTCGTCGAGGTTCGAGGCCCAGATGGCGAGGAACTTCAGCCGCTCGAGCCACGGGACGCCCTCGTCTTCGCTGAGCTGGAGCACCCGATCGTTGAAGTCCAGAAAGGACAGCTCGCGGTTCTCGTAGAGCTCGGACGACTCGAGGTCGACCCCCGGCTCTTGGGCTGCGCTCGTTTCCATGCCGTTACCTCATCCTTTCCGGTGACAAGGGTAGGTATGTTCTCGCCCCGTGATCTGGCTGCTGCGCCACGGAGATGCGGCCGACGGGTCCCCGGACGCCGAACGGCCCCTCACCGAGCGCGGCGAGGGGGAGTCGCGCACGGCCGGCGCGGCGATGGCCGCGCTCGGGATATCGCTCGAGGCCTGCCTCACCAGCCCGAAGGTGCGCGCTGCCGACACCGCCCGGCTGGCGTGTGAGCCCCTTGGCGTGGAGCCCATCGTCGAGCGGCGGCTGGAGGGCGGCCCGTTCGACCCGAACGAGGTGGCCCTCGAGCACGGCGAGGAGGTTCTGCTCGTGGGCCACGACCCCGACTTCTCCATGGCCGTCCACAGCTCGACCGGTGCGCAGGTGCGGATGAAGAAGGGCGGGTTGGCCGGAGTCGACCGCGGCGAGCTCAAGGTGATGCTGCGCCCGGCCGAGCTGCGTCTGCTGGCCGGCCACCAGCGGTAGGAGCGCAGCCCGATCGCCCGGGGAGGAGCGCAGGCCGAGCGTTGGTCGGCCGAGCACCGCACCGCTCGATCTCGGGCGAGCACCGCACCGCTCGATCATTAGGCCCCGGCCTGCCACGCCGGTCGGCGGCCCTCGACCAGCTCGAGGATCACTCCCTCGCGCAGGCCGCCGCGGGCGATGCGCAGCGGCATCTCCAGCAGGTCGGAGAGAGCCTCCAGCACAAGAATGCCCGCGGGCAGAAGGCGCACGCGGACCGGGTCCAGCTCGAACCGCTGCGACACGTCGGCCACAGAGCTCGTGGACAGAACGCGTATCCCGCGCTCGAGCGTCTCGTGCTCGAGCTCGGCGCCGAGCACGCGGCGCAGCGAGGCCGCCGTCCCGCCCACCGCTAACGCGAGCTCCGGGCGCGGCGGCTCGAGGCCTTCGAAGCAGCCCTCGACGTGGCGCCGAACCGCCTCCAGCTCGGCCGCCGCCGGCGGGTCGGAGCGCAGGTAGGAGTCGGCCAGGAACCCCGAGCCGATCCGAAACGACGCGGACCAGCTCACGCGGCCGTCGCCCTCGCCCACGGCGATCTCGGTTGACCCGCCTCCCACGTCGACGACCCCCAGGGTGCCCTCGGCCGGCGTGGCCAGGGTCCGCGCCGCGCCCACGAAGGCCAGCCGCGCCTCCTCCTCGCCGGAGAGCACGCAGAGCTCGGCATCGCCGCTGCGGCGCACCGCCTCCGCCAGCTCGGCTCGGTTGGGCGCGTCGCGGATCGCCGCGGTGGCCACCGCAACCAGCTGCTCGGCGCCGGCCTCCCGGGCGGCGCGCGCCTGGGCCGCCACCACCTCGGCGGTCTCCGCGATCTTCTCCGGCGGGATCGCCCCGCCCCCGATCAGGCTCTTGCCGATCCGGGTGAACGACCGCTGGCTGACCAGCTCCCGCAGCCTGCCGCCCTCGCAGTGGGCCACCAGCAGTCGGGTGGTGTTGCTGCCGATGTCGATGCAGCCGAGGACCGGCCCCGCTCGATCCCTGCTCAACCGCGGGGGGGCGGGACCAGCTCGGGGTGCGACGCGTCCTCGAACTCGCGAAACAGGCCGGTCACCACGAAGGCGGTCTGCTCGCCGACGTCCACGGTGTTGTCGCCGATGCGCTCGATCGCCCGGGCGATGAGCATCATGTGCATGGCCCACTCGCGGCGGTCGGCGTCGGTGCCGAAGTCCAGCGCCCGGGCGAAGATCTGCCGGTTGAGGCGGTCGATCTCGTCGTCCTGGCGTACGAGGTCCTGGGCCAGCCCGACATCGCGATTGACGAAGGCCTGCTTGCACTGGATGACCTGCGACCTGGCCAGGGCGCCCATCCGCGCCAGGTCGGCGAGCATCTCGGGGTCGGTGGGCGGCTCGTGGCCGGCCAGCGGCACGAGCTTGGCGATGTTCACGCACTGGTCCCCCATGCGCTCCACGTGCTTGATCAGGTGCAGCAGCGCGGCGACGATGCGCAGGTCGGTGGCCACTGGGGCCTGCAGCGCCAGCAGGGACAGAATCCCCTGGTGCACCTCCAGGTAACGGCCGTCGATGCGGTCGTCGTCGGCGATGACCATGCTCGCCAGCTCCACGTCCTGGTGCTCGACGGTCTCCAGCGCGCGGTCGACGGCGCTGACCACCAGGTCCAGGCCTCCGAGAGCCCCCTCCTCGAGCTTCGCCAGCTCCTCCTGGAAGTGGAGGCGCCCCCGCTCGGGCATCGCAGCTACCCGACCTTGCCGGTGACGTACGCCTCGGTGCGCGCGTCGCTCGGGTTGGTGAAGACCTTCTCGGTCTCGTCGTACTCGACCACGCGACCGGTGCGCTGCTTCTCGTCGGCGTCCAGCTCGACGGTGAAGAAGGCGGTCATGTTCGAGACGCGGGCAGCCTGCTGCATGTTGTGGGTGACGATGACGATCGAGTAGCTCTCCTTGAGCTCGATCATCAGATCCTCGATGCGGCCCGTGGAGATCGGGTCGAGCGCCGAGCAGGGCTCGTCCATGAGCAGGACGTCGGGCTGGGTGGCCAGCGCCCGGGCGATGCACAGGCGCTGCTGCTGGCCGCCCGACATGCCGAAGGCGTTGGTCTTCAGCCGATCCTTGACCTCGTCCCACAGCGCGCCGCGGCGCAGCGCGCTCTCGACGATCTGGTCCATGTCCCCATCCATGCCGAGCACGCGGGGACCGAAGGCGATGTTCTCGTAGATCGTCTTGGGGAACGGGTTGGGCTTCTGGAAGACCATCCCGATGTGCTTTCGCACCTGCACCGGGTCGATGTCGTCGTCGTAGAGGTTCTGGCCGTGGTACTGAACCTTCCCGGTGACCTCCGCGGCGGGGATCAGGTCGTTCATGCGGTTCAGGCAGCGGATCAGCGTGCTCTTGCCGCACCCCGAGGGGCCGATGAGCGCGGTGATCTCGTGCTGGTAGATCGGGAAGTTGACCTCCCGAACGGCGGGCACGCCGCCGTAGGCCACGCCGACGTCGTCGAGGTCGTAGATCGCCTCGCGAGTGCTGGCGGCCGGCTTCTGCCCGTGGGCCTCG
>JALZII010000075.1 GCA_030860365.1 Actinomycetota bacterium | reverse complement strand
GCGGCGCACCTCGGGTGCGCCGCCGCGGCAGGCTACGCCGTCCTCAAGGTTGCATGGGCCTCCGGGAGCACGCTCGGCGTGCGCGCTGACGCCGCGACCTGGGAGGACTTTCTGGCCCAGTTCGGAGGCCCCACCGTCGCCCTGTGGGGGACCGTGCTTCTAGCGCTGCTGGCCGGCCTGATCCGCTGTCGCTGGTACAGCCGTGGGGCCGGCGCGTGCCGCGAGGCCTGCGCGCATCGCTGGCGTGGCTGGGCTTCGCGATCATGGCCCCGGTCGGGCTCATTCGACTTGGCCAGACGCTCGGCGAAGCCATCGCCGGGGACGGCTTCCCGCTGCTCACCCCGGCGATCTACATCTGGGTGTACTCCTGCTTTGTCGTGCTCGGACTGGCGTTCGCGGCCGCGGCGTGGGGGACTCGTAACCCCGCAGCGCCGGCCTCATCGCCGCCACCGCGCCCCCAGAGCACGTTTCGGACCACCGCATGAGGCTCAGGCCCGTACTGCGGAACCCAGCCTGACCGACACCGGAACCGCCAGGTGGTCGCCTTCGCGGTGGACCTCGGCCAGCCGCTCAAGCGTACGCCGCACCCTTCGGCGGTCGGCTTCGGGCTGAGCCTCCACGCGCGCTGCTGAGCGCACGCTGCCGCCCAGCATGCCCTGCCAGAGGTGCTCGACGTCTTCCACGCGCTGCTCGAAGTCCAGTCGCGTGGTCCTCGACTCCCTCAGGCCGGCGCCATCGAGCAGCGCGGTCATCTCTACGGGGTCGGCGAAGCGGTAGGGGTCGGGACCCGGCGGGACCGTGTCGTCGGCTTCGGTCTCGGCCATGGCGTCACCGATCAGCCCGAAGAAGCGGTTCTCCTCGGGACGATTCCACACCGACAGCGAGAGTCGCCCGCCGGGCCGCAGGGCACGAGTCCAGGCGGCCACCGCCCGTTCGGGATCGGGAAGGTGGTTGATCAAGAAGCCGGCGACACCGGCGTCGAAGCGCTCTTCCCCGAGCTCGAGCTCTTCGGCGTCGGCCGACATGAAGTGTCCCGAGGGCACCCGTTCGCGCGCGACCTCGAGCATCTCCTCGGAGATGTCCACCCCGGTCACCTCGGCGCCGCGGGCCACGGCGGCCGCGGCCACCGCTCCGGTGCCGGTGGCCACGTCGAGCACCCGGTCGCCGGCCCCGACCGAGACGGCGTCCAGCAGGGCCCCGGCGACGCGGTCGGTCACCCGGCCCATGAGACGGTCGTAGCTGTCTGCCTGGGCCGACCACCCCTCGGCCTCGAAGGCCTTGAAGTCCTCCTCGCCGCCTATAGCGGAGGAGCGCAGGCCGGGCGTCGGCCGGCCGAGCACCGCCCGCTCGTTTCGCTCACGAGTAGGAGTCCCAGGCCCTGAGGGAGGGAAGGGGATCGAACGGCGAGCCGCCGCTGTACCAGCCTGGCTGGCTCCACAGCTCGAAGTGCAGGTGGCAGCCACGGGCGTTGCCGCTCTCGCCTACGGTGCCGATGCGCTGGCCGGTGAGCACCCTGTCGCCGCGGTCGAAGGCGCTGGGCTCGGTCAGGTGCATGTACGCGTAGTCCAGCCCGCTTCGCGAGCCGGTGACGATGAGGTAGTAGCCGGCCGACCTGTGGTAGGCCTTGGCCTTCACCCGGCCACCGCGGGCGGCGACCATCCTCGTGCCGCACTTGGCGAACACGTCCTGGCCCTGATGGCTGCGTTCGTTGCGCCCCGCGCCGAAGCGCGCCCCGCCTTGGCCGAAGTTGTGCCGGCCGCGGACGGGGAAGATGTGGGGCAGGAGGTCGAAGGCGTCACGCCCGGAGCTGGGGGCGACCGAGCTACGTGCCCTCGCGCCGCTGGCCGAGGCCGCGTTGAGTCTAAACGAGTAGCGCCCGGGCGGGGCGGGCGCGCCCAGCAGCGTGCCGTGCCAGAGCACGCTGAGGGTCTGGCCGGGCTGGGCGGTGCCCGGGTACCACGTGTAGGCCACGGAGCCGTCGCTGCGCACGAGGTCCACCGTCACGTTGACCGCGCCGGGGTGGCTCACCCGGTAGGAGAAGCGCACGCTGCGCCCGGCGAAGTAGAACTTGGTGCGGCTGGTGGCGGTCTCGAGCCGGGGCGCTCCAGGCTGGCGGGGGCCGGGCACCGGTGTGAGCACCGGATTGGGCTCGGGCTCGGGGGCCGGCAGGATCTTGATCGCCTTCGTCCGGCGCGACTTGACCGTGCGGGAGACGCTCACCGACACCGGGCCGGTGAGGGCCTGGTGGGGCACCCGGACCCGCAGCCGGCGGGTCGACGTGCCGGGCTTGACGGCCACGCGGCGGTCGTCACGGCGGCCCACCGAGCCGTGGAAGGTCACCGTGCGCACTCCGCGGAGGTTGCGGCCGTCGATACGCGCGGTGGAGCCGCCCTGCAGGCGCCTGCGCGAGGCGCAGAGCTTTGCGCAGCGGACCTTGAGGACCGTGGGGGAGGGGGTGTAGGTGGCCCCGCCGGGCGCCATCGGGGCGGTCCCGCTGCCGGGGGCAGGGCTTTGCGCGCCGGCGCTCGAGGCGAGGGCGCCGGCGAGAGCGAGCAGCGCGAGGACCACGCGCCGGAGCGCGCGCGGAACTGCTCTTCGCGATGAGGTGCGAGCCCGATCGGCCACTGCTGTACCTGTCTCCTGGTCCCGGCCTACGGGGTTAGCTGACGGGCTCGCGACGCCTTTGGCGCCGCTACGGCCGGAAGGTCCCAAGGACCCGGCCGATTCGCCCCCACGCGGGCCGCTCACACGGCCCCCGTACGGTTCCCCCGTTCCCCCTCCGGCGCCTTGGCCGGCAAAGGGATTCGGCAGACTGTTCGCCTGGCGCGGCAGCGTAGCATCGGGTGTGGCCGACGGAACAGCGACGGGAGCGCAGGCCGGGCGTCGCAGGGAGGAGCGCAGCCCGATCGTTGATCGGGCGAGCACCGCACCATGGATCTCGGCCGAGCACACTCGCTCGAGGGGGTATCTGCTACCTCTATGCACTGCCTTTTGCCGCGCGGGCTGGTTTCCCTGCCCGCATCCCCGGATGAAGACCTTCGTCGCAACCCCAGCTAATCGCGAGCGCAACTGGCTCGTCGTCGACGCCAGCGGTCAGACACTCGGCCGTCTGGCCACCCAGGTGGCCGAGACGCTGAGGGGCAAGCGCAAGCCCCAGTACACCCCGCACTGCGACGTGGGTGACTTCGTGATCATCGTGAACGCCGAGAAGATCGCGGTCACCGGCAAGAAGCTCGAGGAGAAGCGCTACCACCGCCACTCGGGCTACCCGGGCGGCCTACGCTCACGGACGCTGCAGGAGATGCTCGACCGTAGGCCCGAAGAGGTCATCCGCAAGGCGGTGAAGGGCATGCTTCCCCGCACGCGCCTGGGCCGGGCGCAGCTGCGCAAGCTGAAGGTCTACGCCGGGCCCGACCATCCCCACGCCGCGCAGAGGCCGGAGCCCTTCGAGATTCAGACCCGCGATCGCCGGGAGGCCGGCTCATGATCGAAGACCCGCGCGATCCCGACGCGACGCCCGACGAGGGCGAGCCCACGCCCGACGGGCTGGCCCCGCCCGACCCGGAGGGGGACGCGCCGACCACCGACCGGGCCGACGAGCAGGAGGAGGCCCCCGAGAAGGCGAGCGAGGCCGCCCCGAGCGGCGCCGACGAGTCGGCGGGACCCGAGTCCGAGTCCGAGCCGGCAGAGCCCGAGCCCACCGGGCCTGAGCCCACCGAGCCTGAGCCTGCCCAGACCGAGCCCGACCAGCCCCCCAGCGAGCCTGAGGCCGAGGAGCCGGCCGCGCCGGAGGAGCCGGCTCCCGCCCCCGAAGACCCGGTGGAGGCGGCGGCGACCGAGGACGCCCGGGCGGCCTCCGGGGAGCCCGAGGCCGGCGACCAGCCCGAGGCCGGAGATGAGTCAGAGCCCGAGGCCGGTGCGGGGGCCGCTCCCGGGCGCCCCGCGCCCCCTGAGCGCCAGCTCAAGGACGAGGTCATCCCGGGCGCGCACCTCGAGCCAGACCTCGTGCTCGAAGAGGAGGGCGCCGGGAGCGAGTTCGAGCAGGAGCTGGCCGGAGAGGAGTTCGAGGCCGAGCAGGCGGCGATGGCACAGCGCGACGAGCCCCAGTCCGATGCCGAGCAGCCGCTGGTGCGCGAGCCGCTCGACTTCGCGAAGGACGCCCGCTACCAGGCGACCGGCAAGCGCAAGCACGCCATCGCCAGGGTGATCCTCAAGCCGGGCGACGGCACCTACCGGGTCAACGGCCGTTCGCTGGACGACGTCTTCCCGCGTGTGAAGCTGCAGCGCATGGCCCGTCAGCCGCTGGAGACGGCCGGCTACGGCTCGCGCATGGACGTGGCCGCGCGCATACACGGTGGTGGCGTGTCCGCCCAGGCGGGGGCCCTTCGCCACGGCATCGCGCGGGCACTGGTGGAGGCCGACCCAAACCTGCGCGTGGAGCTCAAGAAACGCGGCTTCCTGACCCGTGATCCGCGGGTCAAGGAGCGCAAGAAGGCAGGCCTCAAGAAGGCCCGCAAGCGCCCGCAGTTCTCCAAGCGCTGATCCACTCCGTGGAGACGGGCCCCAGCCGCCCTGGCGACGGAGCGCAGGCCGGGCGTTCCGGCCGGAGCGCAGTCCGAGCGTCGGTCGGGCGAGCACCGGACCGATCGGTCTCGGCCGAGCACCGCTCGCTCAATCTCTTCGGCACCGACGGGGTGCGCGGAGTGGCCGGCGAGCTTCTGACGGCTGAGCTTGCCGTGGCCCTCGGCCGAGCTGCCGCGGCGGTGACCGAGGCCGAGACGCCGCAGGTCCTGATCGTCCGCGACACGCGCGAGTCGGGGGAGATGCTGGAGGCCGCGCTGGCCGCCGGAGTCGCGGCGGGCGGTGGTCACGCGCTCCTGGGCGGCGTCCTGCCCACCCCCGGGGCCGCCCTGCTGCTGCGCCGCTACGGCTTCGACCTGGCGGCGGTGGTCTCGGCCTCCCACAACCCGTATCGCGATAACGGCATCAAGTTCTTCGGCCCGGACGCCACCAAGCTCTCCGACGAGACCGAACGGCGCATCGAGGCGCACGTGGCCGGCGGCGTTCAGGCGTCAGAGGGTCCGATCGGGCGCCTGCGAAAGCTCCAAGGCACCACGGGCGACTACCGGCGCGAGCTCGAGCTGCGCTTCAGCGGCCTGGACCTCTCCGGCCGCCGGGTGCTGCTCGACTGCGCGCACGGCGCCACCTACCGGGTGGCGCCGGAGATCTTTCGCCGCCTCGGAGCCGAGGTAGAGACCATCGGCACCGAGCCCGATGGGCGCAACATCAACGACGGCTGCGGCTCCACCCACGTGGAGACCCTGGCGCCGCGCGTGGCCCAGGGCGGCTTCGACCTCGGCTTCGCCTTTGACGGCGACGGCGACCGGGTGCTGGCGGTGGACCGCGAGGGGACCGTGGTGGACGGTGACGAGCTGCTCGCCCTCGCCGCGCTGCACCTGCGCGCCCACCAGCGCCTGCCGGGGCCCGGCGTGGCGGTGACGGTGATGACCAACTACGGGTTCCACCAGGCGATGGCCCAGGCGGGCATCGAGGTGGCCACGACCCCCGTGGGCGACCGCCACGTCCTGGCCGAGCTCTTCAAGCGGGGCTGGGCCCTCGGCGGCGAGCAGTCCGGGCACATCATCGAGACCGGCTTCGTGCCCTCCGGCGACGGTGTGGCCGCCGCGCTGCTCACCCTCGAAGCGCTTACGCGCGAGGGGGATCTCGCCGATAGAGGGGCGATGGCCAAACTGCCCCAGACGCTGGTCAACGTGACGGTCGGCCACCGCGAGTCCGTGCAGGACGCCGCCCCGGTATGGGAAGCGGTGGAGCGCGAGAACGCGGCGCTCGAGGGCCGCGGCCGGGTGCTGGTGCGCCCTTCGGGCACCGAGCCGCTGGTGCGGGTGATGGTCGAGGCGCCGGG
>JALZII010000063.1 GCA_030860365.1 Actinomycetota bacterium | reverse complement strand
GTCACCCCCGAGGAGAACTGCTACCCGATGATCCCCGCGGGCCAGGCCGCGCGGGACATGGTCGGCTGATGGGCGAGCCGGCAACCAAGGAGGTGCTGAACCTGGAGGACCTCCAGGTCTCGGGCGGCCTCAACACCGGCCGCAAGCACGTCCTCTCCATCCTCTCCGAGAACAAGCCGGGCGTCCTGGCCCGGATCGCCGGCCTGTTCGCTCGGCGTGGGTTCAACATCGAGTCGCTGGCGGTCGGGCCCACGGACGACCCCTCGATCTCCCGCTTCACCCTCACCGTCGACGGCGCGGCCCACCCGATCGACCAGGTGACCAAGCAGCTGCACAAGCTGGTCAACGTCATCAAGATCCGGGACCTCGAGCCCGAAGAGACCGTGGCCCGCGAGCTCGCGCTGTTCAAGGTCTCGGCCGACGACAACGCTCGGACCCAGATCATGCAGTTCACCGACATCTTCCGGGGCAAGGTCGTGGACGTCTCCAAGCGCTCGGTGACCGTCGAGGTCACCGGCAGCGACGACAAGATCGAGGCCTTCGAGCAGATGGTGCGGCCTTTCGGCCTGATCGAGATGGTCCGGACGGGCGAGATTGCCGTCTCGCGCGGGCGAGGGACGACCTAGCCCGCTCTCCCTGGAGCTGGGCGCCCGTGGGCGCGAGCTCCTGGGGGTGAGGGCTGAGCGCGCGCTCGAGCAGGCGCGGCGTTCGGGGGCGCAGGCTGTTGCCTCGCTGTCGCTCCCGGTGCCTTCGGCTTTGGATGCGAGCGCCACGGTGCTGGGCGCGCGGCGACCCGACGACCTCTTCTTCTGCTTCGAGCAGCCCGGCCGCGACGAGACCGTCCTGGCCGGGCTGGGCTCCGCCGCCGTGGTGGAGGCGGCCGGGCCCGGGCGTTTCGCCGAGGCGGCCGAAGGCGTGCGTGCGCTTGGCCGCCGCGTGGTGGGGGGCGACGGCGGCGAGGATCCCGGATCCCCGCCGGGATCGGGGCCGGTGCTCGTGGGTGGCTTCGCCTTCGCGCCCGACGGCGGCTCGACGCCCGAGTGGTCGTCGTTCCCGCCCGCGCGGCTGGTCCTGCCCGAGGTCTCGCTGGCCCGCCGTGGGGCCGAAGCGAGGTTGACCGTGAACGCGGCGGTGTGGCCCGACGACCGGCCCGCCGAGGTGGTCGAGCGCGCCGAGGAGCGGCTCGCCGAGATGCGTCCCTCGGGCATGCCGCTCCTCGATCCCGACCCGGTGGCGCGCCCTCAGGTGGCCGGAGCCGCCCCGCCGGCGCACTTCGAGGGAGCGGTGGCGCGCGCGGTCGAGCGGATCCGCGCGGGCGAGCTCGAGAAGATCGTCCTGGCCCGCGAGGTTCGCGTGCACACCCGCTCGGCGATCGACGCCGGACCGATCGTGGACGCTCTGCGCACCGTGTTCCCCGACTGCTTCTGCTTTTGCGTGGGCACGCCCGAGGCGGCGTTCGTGGGCGCGAGCCCCGAGTTGCTGGTGCGGCGTGAGGGGTCACGGGTGGGGACGATGGCGCTGGCGGGGACCACCCGCCGCAGCGCCGATCCGGCGGTCGACGACCACCTCGGCGAGCAGCTGCGCGCGAGCGCCAAGGACGCCGAGGAGCACTCCATCGTGGCCCGGCGCATCGAGCGCCGGCTGGAGCCGGTGAGCCTGTGGGTGACCACAGCCGACGAGCCGGTCTTGGTGAAGGTCCAGAACGTCCAGCACCTGGCCACGCCGATCCGCGCGCAGCTCGCCCGCCCGCGTTCGGTGATCGAGCTGGCCGGGCTGCTGCACCCGACGCCCGCCGTGGGCGGCGAGCCGGGCGGGGTGGCCGAGCGACTGATCCCCGCCTTGGAGGGAATGGATCGCGGCTGGTACGCGGGCCCCGTGGGCTGGACCGACCTCGCCGAGGATGGCGAGTTGTGCGTGGCCCTGCGCTGCGCCCTGCTGCGCGACCGCGTGGCCCACCTCTACGCGGGCGGGGGGATAGTGCGCGACTCCGACCCGGCCGCGGAGCTGGCGGAGACCGAGGTCAAGCTGCAGGCGCTGCTCCCCCTGTTCGCCTGACGTC
This sequence comes from Actinomycetota bacterium, assembly GCA_030860365.1. GTDB lineage: Bacteria > Actinomycetota > Thermoleophilia > Solirubrobacterales > Thermoleophilaceae > JACCZR01. Next base: position 3,178 of record JALZII010000063.1, on the reverse strand, counting down.
GGCCGGACCTTCGTCAAGTGGGCGGCTTCTCCGCACCGGGCGCTAGGTTGCGCCGCCATGGCCGGTGCCAAAGCCGACACGCCACCAGCGTTTGAGCCGGCAACCGTCTCGCTCATGGACTCGGCGTCACCCAGCAGCGCCGGCCTCGACGTCGCAGTCTTCGGCGCACCGCTCGACGCGACGCAGAGCTTTCGCTTCGGCGCGGCGGACGGCCCCCGGGCGGTGCGAGAGCTGTCGGCGTCGCTGGAGACCTACAGTCCCGTGCTCGACCGTGACGTCGATGACCTGGCGCTCGGCGATCTGGGGGACCTCGTGCTCGAGGGGCTTGCCCCGGCCGCCGCGCTCGGGGCGATCGAGCAGGCCACCACCCGAGCTGCCTCCCTGGGCGAGCGAGTGCTCATGCTCGGCGGAGAGCACACGGTCACGCTCGCCGCCTACCGGGCGATCAAGGCGCTCCACCCCGAGACGGCGCTCGTCCAGCTCGATGCGCACCTGGATCTTCGAGAGCAGTACGAGGGCCAGGCCATCACCCACGCCAGCTGGCTTTACCACGCGGGCTCCGAGCATCGCTTCGACGAGGTCTTTCAGCTCGGGGTGCGATCGGGAGCACGCGAGGAATGGCCCATGGCACGTGATCGCTGCCGCTTCTCGAGCCGCGACCTGATGCTGCCCGAGGACCTGCGGGACCAGCTGCGCGAGCGTCCGGTGTACCTGACGATCGACATCGACGTGCTCGATCCCGCAGCGGCGCCGGGGACCGGCTGTCTGGAGCCGGGTGGACCCACGTTCGCCGAGGTCGAGCGCTTCGTTCAGTCGCTGGATGGCACCCGAATCGTGGCCGCCGACGTGGTCGAGGTCTCCCCGCGCCTCGACCCCTCCGGCGCGACTGCGGCAGCGGCGGCAAAGCTCGTGCGAGAGGTGGTCCTGCTCGGCCCTGGCGAGAGCACCCCGCGGTGAGCCTGGAAGTGGCGGTGACGAGTGGGACCGGCGAGGGCGTCACGCCGCTGGCTGCCTTCGACGCCGCCCTCGAGAGCGCCGGGATCGAGGACTACAACCTGATCTACATGTCCTCGATCATCCCGCGGGGGAGTCGGGTCGTCCGGGGCCAGCTCGAGCGGGGCGACGACCACCACGGACACCGCCTGTACGTGGTGATCGCCCGGCGGATGGTGAGCGAAGCCGGCCACGAGGCCTCGGCGGGGCTGGGGTGGGCGCAGCGTCCGGACGGACGCGGCGTGTTCGTCGAAGGCATGGGCGCCAGCGAGCACGGCGTGCACGAGAACCTGGAGGCGAGCCTCGCCTCCATCACCACCCGGCGGGCCACCGACTGGGGCGAGTTCCGCTTCCAGACAGCGACCATCCAGTGCCACGAGCATCCCGTCTGCGCCGTGGTCGTCGCCGCCTACGCCAGCGAGTCCTGGCGGTGAGCGACCGGTCCCCGCGCGAGCGGGCGGAGCACCTCGCCCGACCGCTCGAGACGATCGAGGTGACCGATCGCAGCGTCTTGGAGCTGCTCGAGGCCATGGGCCGCACGGGCTTCCAGGGCCGCTCCCTCGCAGCCTGCCTCGAGGTGCTCGTCAAGATGATCAGCGAGCCCGCCAACACGATCTTCCTCGGCTACTCCGGATCGCTGAGCACGACCGGGCAGTGGAAGATCGTGAGCTGGCTGATCGAGAACAGGTTCGTGGACGCGGTGGTCTCGACGGGGGCCAACGTCTCCGAGGACATCTTCGAGGGACTTGGCTTCTCCTACTTCCAGGGAAGCCATCTGGTCGACGACGCCGAGCTGCTCGAGCATCGGATCGACCGTTATCACGACGTCTACGCCGACGAGCTCGAGTACCGGCGGATGGAGGACTTCCTGGGCGACTTCCTGGCCACCCTGACAGCGGGACGGCCGTACTCCTCCGCCGAGCTTCTGCACCTGCTGGGGGCCCATCAGGTACAGCGGGGCGTGGAGAGCATCACCAGCGCCGCCTTCCGTGCGGGCGTGCCCGTCTTCTCTCCGGGGCTCGCCGACAGCGCCTACGGCGTCGCGGCCTATCTGCTGCACAGGCGGCGGGGCATCCAGGTGACGCTCGACGGCATGCGCGACTTCGTGCAGCTGGGGCAGATCGGTGAACGGGCGGGAAGCACCTCGGTGATCTACATCGGCGGCGGGGTGCCCAAGGACACGATTCAGCTCGTCACGGTGATGGCTGACCTGGCCGGCGGGGGCGACGACCCCCAGCCACACCGCTATGCGATCCAGATAACCACCGACTCGCCCCAGTGGGGCGGCCTCTCGGGCTGCACCTTCGAGGAGGCCGTGAGCTGGGGCAAGATCGACCCCTACGGCGACCACGCGGTCTGCTACTGCGACGCCACGATTGCCCTGCCGCTGCTCGCGCACGCGCTCGCCGAGAAGTCCCCGCGGCGGCGGGATCCGCCGAGCTTCGACTGGCTGTTCGGGGAAGTCAGCCAAGCACGCGCTCACTGAGCTCTCGGCGCCGACGCGCAGGCACCAGCCCGTCTACTCGCCGGGATGGCCCAGCGAGGCCCTGACCCGCTCGACCAGCAGCCGGTGCTCGCGCACGCTGTCGGCGCGCTCGGTGCGGATCTCGACCAGGGCGGGTGAGGCCACGGCCTCGCGGATCTCGTCCGCTGTCGCCGCGAGGCGGTGCTCCAGGCCGGCCAGCGTGGCCACGTGAGCCAAGTCCACGCCTGCGGGCGTGGCGATGTGCTCCTCGTAGAGCCCCGGGTCGGCGTGCCGGGCCACGGGCAGGAAGTCGAAGATGCCGCCGCCGGCATTGTTGGCGCACACCACGGTGAGCTCGGCGCCGGCCCGGCGGGCGGCCAGCAGGCCGCCGAGGTCGTGCAGCAGCGCCAGCTCTCCGGTCAGCAGGAACGCAGGGCTGCCGGTGGCCAGCGCCGCGCCCGCTGCCGAGGACACCGTGCCGTCGATTCCGTTGGCGCCGCGGTTGGCCAGGAAGCGCAGTGGCTTGGCGCTCGAGGGAAAGAACGCCTCCACGTCTCGGACAGGCATCGAGGAGGCCAGCCACACGATGGCGTGGTCGGGGAGGGCACTCTCCAGCGCCGCCCACGCCCGTGGCTCGAAGGGATCGGGCGCGCCGGCCAGCGCCTCGGCCGCTGCCCGGTCGGCGCCGCGCCAGGCCTCCAGCCAGCGCTCGTCGTGGCG
>JALZII010000054.1 GCA_030860365.1 Actinomycetota bacterium | reverse complement strand
AGCCGACCCGGCCCCCGCCGCGGAGCTCGGGCCGCAGGACCCGGCCCTGATCGTGTTCACGTCGGGCACCGCCGGGCCGGCCAAGGCGATCCGCCATGGGCAGCGCTACCTGACCGGACAGGCGGTGCAGGCCGAGCACTGGTTCGGCGCCCGGGAGGGCGACCTGTGCTGGTGCACGGCGGCTTCCGGCTGGTCGAAGTCCGCCCGCAACTCGTTCGTGGCCCCGTGGATCCGCGGAGCAACCGCCCTGCTGCACCACGCTCGCTTCGAGGCGGCCGAGCGCCTGGACGTGATTGAGCGCGAGGGCGTGGACGTGCTCTGCATGGCCCCCACCGAGTACCGGGCGATCGCCAAGCGAGCCCAGCTGCGCGAGCTTGGGCTGCGCCACGCGGTGGCGGCCGGCGAGCCGCTGAACCCCGAGATCGTGGGTGAGTGGCAACAGAGCGCGGGGGTGGCGGTCCACGACGGCTACGGCCAGACCGAGACCGGCGCCCTCACGGGCATGCCGATCGGCCCCCCGGTGCGTGCGGGCTCCATGGGTCGCGCCCTGCCGGGCTTCAAGCTCTGGATCGAGGACGGCGAGCTCTGCGCCGACCCTTCGACGGTGCCCACCTTCTTCCTCGACGGGCCCCGCGACCGTCCCTGGCGGACCGGCGACCGGGTGTCGGAGGACGAGGACGGCTACCTGTGGTTCGAGGGACGCGCCGACGACGTGATCATCTCCGCCGGCTACCGGATCGGGCCCTTCGAGGTCGAGTCGGCCCTCGTCTCGCACCCCGCGGTGGCCGAAGCCGCTGCGGTGGCGGCGCCCGACGAGGTCCGCGGCCAGGTGGTGCGGGCAGTCGTGGTGCTACGCGACGCACCGCAGGCCGGCGAGGCCCTCGCGCGAGAGCTCCAGGAGCACGTCAAGGAGCAGACCGCCCCCTACAAGTACCCGCGCGTAGTGGAGTTCGCCGACGCGCTGCCCAAGACGGCCAGCGGCAAGATCAAGCGTGCGGAGCTGCGACGGGGGTAGTACGGAGACATGCCCAACCGCCTCGCTCAGGAGACCTCGCCCTACCTCCTCCAGCACAAGGACAACCCGGTCGACTGGCACCCGTGGGGCGAGGAGGCTCTCACCCGGGCGCGGGAGGAGGACCGGCCGCTGCTGGTGTCGATCGGCTACTCGGCCTGCCACTGGTGCCACGTGATGGAGCGCGAGTCCTTTGAGGACGAGGGCACGGCCGAGCTGATGAACGAGCGCTTCGTCTGCGTCAAGCTCGACCGCGAAGAGCGTCCGGACCTCGACTCGATCTACATGGAGGCCTGCCAGGCCATGACCGGCCACGGTGGCTGGCCGCTGAACGTGTTCCTCACCCCCGAGCAGGTGCCCTTCTACGCGGGCACCTACTTCCCGCCCCAGCCGCGCCAGGGCATGCCGAGCTGGAGCCAGCTGCTCGGGGCCGTCTCGGCAGCGTGGGAGGACCGCCGCGACGAGATCCGCGAAGGCGGCTCGCGCATCGCCGAGCGGCTTCGCGGCGCCGCGCTGCTCAAGCCCAGCGCCGAGCCCTTCGAGGACCGCCGCCTCGACGACGCAGTACGCACGCTTCGGGAGGGCCACGACCCCGTCCACGGCGGCTTCGGTGGTGCACCGAAGTTCCCGCCGGCCTCGGCGCTCGGGTTCCTCATGCGCCGCGGCGAGGTCGAGGTGCCGCGTCACACGCTTCGCGAGATGGCGAGCGGCGGCATGTACGACCAGGTGGGCGGCGGCTTTGCCCGCTACTCGGTCGACGAGCGCTGGCTGGTCCCCCACTTCGAGAAGATGCTCTACGACAACGCGCTGCTGGCCCGCGCCTACCTGAACGGCTGGCAGGTCACCGGCGAGCCGCTGTTTCGCCGCGTGTGCGAGGAGACGCTCGAATGGGCGATGCACGAGCTGCAGGGCCCGGAGGGTGGGTTCATGTGCGCCCTCGACGCCGACTCCGAGGGCGTGGAGGGCAAGTTCTACGTCTGGTCGCTGGCCGAGCTGCGCGAGGTCGCGGGCGAGGAGGCGGTGGCCTGGTTCGGGGCTTCTGAGGCGGGCAACTTCGAGGGCTCGAACATCCTCGTACGCGGCTCGGGGGAGCCGCCCGAGCTCGACGAGTGGCGCCGGCGCCTCTACGAGGCGCGCTCCCGCCGGGTGTGGCCCGGGCTCGACGACAAGCGTTTGGCCGCCTGGAACGGGCTGATGATCTCCGCGCTGGCCGAGGCGGGCGCCGTGTTGGAGCGCGACGACCTCCTCGACGCGGCCCGCGCCTGCGCAGGCTTCGTGCTGGCCGAGATGCGTCCCGAAGGGCGGCTGCGGCGCACCTGGAAGGACGGACGGGCCCGGCTGAACGCCTACCTGGAGGATCACGCCTTCCTGTTGGAGGGGCTGCTGGCGCTCTACGAAGCCACCTTCGAGCCGCGTTGGTTTGCCGCGGCGCGCGAGCTGGCCGACGAGACCATCGAGCGCTTCGCCGACCCCGAGCAGGGGGGCTTCTTCGAGACCTCCTCCGACCACGAGCAGCTGGTGGCTCGGCGCAAGGACCTCGAGGATCACCCCATCCCATCCGGCAACTCCAGCGCGGCGATGGGACTGCTGAGGCTGGCCGCCCTGACCGGGGAGCACCGGTACGAGGCGCAGGCGGCCTCGGTGCTGCGCCTGCTGCACGAGGTTGCCGCGCGGCACCCCCAGGCCTTCGGGCACCTGCTGCAGGCGCTCGACTTCCACCTCTCCCCCGTGCGCGAGGTGGCGCTGGTCGGACCCGACCGCCGCGAGCTCGAGCGCACGGTGCGCGGGCGCTTCCGGCCCCACCTCGTGCTTGCTGGCGGGGAGCCCGACGGAATCCCGCTGTTGGAGGGCCGCGAGCCCGTGGACGGCCGCGCCGCCGCCTACGTCTGCGAGCGCTTCACCTGCCGGCAGCCGGTCACCGAACCTTCGGAGCTGGAGGCCCTGCTGGCGTGAGGGCCGCGCGGAGGCGGCTCAGCGCCGGGCGCGCGGCTGCTTGACCTGCCAGCGGATGTTGCCCTGGTCGTCCTCCTGGGTCACCTTTACCGTGGCCTTCACCTTGTCGGCGGTGACCGGGCAGTCGAAGCTCGACATGGCCTTGATCTCGACCTCCCGAGGGCACTTCACGTCGACCGTCTTGAAGCTCTGCTGCGTCTTGAGCCCCTTCTCGATCTCCACCTCGACCTTATCGGTGCTCAGCTTCTTGGTCCCGCAGCCCGCCGACGGCAGGGCGACGAGGAGCGCGGCGGCAAGGGCGGGAAGGAGGCGGCGCGGTCTCACGCGCGCGCACTCTAGCGCGGGGCCAGGAGGGCCGGGGTGTCAGGCTTCGGCCGGGCGCTCGGGCCCTCCGGTGCCCCTGGAGCCGGTGGCCTGGTCCCTCGCCGCGCCGTCCTCGCGCGCGAGGCTGGAAGGCCACCACACCTTGGAGCCGAGCTGCATGAACAGCGCCGGCACGAGCACGCTCCTCACCAGGAAGGTGTCCAGCAGCACGCCGAAGGCCACCACGAAGCCGATCTCGGTCAGGAAGACGAGGGGCAGCACAGCGAGCACGGAGAAGGTGCCCGCCAGCACGATGCCCGCGCTCGTGATCACCCCGCCGGTGACCGCAAGCGCGCGCAGCATCCCCTCCCTGGTCCCGTGCTGGAAAGTCTCCTCGCGCGCGCGGGCGACGAGGAAGATGTTGTAGTCGACCCCCAGCGCCACGAGGAAGACGAACGCGAACAGGGGCAGCGACGGATCAGAGCCCGGAAAGTCGAAGAACAGATCGAAGACCAGGTAGCCGACCCCGAGCGAGGCCAGGAAGCTGAGGATCACCGTGCCGATGAGCAACAGCGGCGCGAACACCGCCCGCAGCAGCACCATCAGGATCACGATCACCACGACGAGCACGATTGGTGGGATCAGCTTCGAGTCGCGGGCCGCCGCATCGCGGACGTCGAACTCCACCGCCGTCGGGCCGCCCACGAGCGTCCCCCCGGCGGCGCCACTCGCGGCCTCGCGAATCGGCTCGATCAAGTCAAACGCCTCCGTCGAGTAGGGCTGAGGGTCGAGGGTCGCCTGGACCAGCACTCCGCGGTCGCCCTCAGCCACCGGAGGGGAAACCGCCTGGACGCCCCCAACTCCCTCGACGGCCTGGCTGACCTTGGCCACCTGCCCCTTGTCCGGGACGATCACGTCCGTGCGCACGCTCGACCCGGCCGGGAAGCTCTTGCTGAGGATCTCCTGGCCCTCGACCGACTCGACCTTGGTCCGGTAGCTGTCGTTGGTGGTCAGGTCGGTGGAGAAGAAGGCAAGGCCTGCTGTCATGAGGAGCAGCACCAGGAGCGAGCCGGCCATTACGCGCTTGGGCCCGCGGGCCACGCGCTGGCCGATCCGGCTCCAGAATCCTTGCGCGTCGCCGGCGCCCGGGGTGCCATGGCGCGGGATGAACGGCCAGAACGCGCCCCGCCCGACGATGGTGAGCAGCGCGGGCAGCAGGGTCAGCATGGAGATCGCCGCACACGCCACGCCCATGGCCCCGATCGGGCCGAGCCCGGCCGTTCCGTCCACCTTGGCGAGAGTCAGACACAGAAGGGCCGCGATGACCGTGGCGGCCGAGGCGAAGACCGCCGGGCCTGCTGACCGCATGGCCACCCGAATGGCCTCGTGCTTGTCCTCGGTGCGGTGGAGCTCCTCTCTATAGCGAGCGACTACCAGCAGCGCATAGTCGGTCCCCGCGCCGAGCACGAGGATGGACATGATCGAGCTCGACTGGCCGTTGATCGTCACGCCGAGCTCGGACAGCCCGTAGCCCAACGCGCGGGTCAGCATCTCGGCGAAGATGACCGCAAGCAAGGGGATGAAGAGGAAGATCGGCGAGCGGTAGATGAGGATCAGCAGGACGATCACCAGCGACACCGCCGCGAGCAGCAGCGTGCCGTTGATCGACTCGAAGACCTTGATTGCGTCAGCCGCGTAGCCCGCGCCGCCGGTGACCTTTGCCTGGAGGCCGCCGCCGGGGTCTGAGACCGTCTCGCGCCAGTACTCGACCGGGTCGAGCAGCGAGTCGCCTTCGCCGTCGCCCTTCAGGTAGGCGGTGACGATCGCGGCCTTGCCATCGGGCGAGCAGATCGGTCCGACGAACGGCGAGTAGCCGGCGGGCTGGCCGGGGACCGCGCTCGTCGGCCCCGCGCAGCCCTCGGCCTGCCGCTGTCGGCCCGGGGGCGGATCACCCTGTCCACCACCTGCGCCTCCGCCCTCGGGCGCGCCGGACGAACCTCCTCCGCCCTGGCTCGGCTCCGAGCCGCCGCTCTGACCGCCCGCCGCGGCAGTCGACCCGTCGGCGACGACCGCCTTGAAGCGCTTCTTCGTGAGGCGCTTGGCGTCCTCGGTGATCTTCTGACGGTCCGCGGCGGTCAGGCCGGACTCGCGCCGGTAGACGATCGCCGCCGGCGCCAGCTCGCCGCCCTGCAGGTCCTCGGCCGCCTGCAGGACCTTGGTCGACTCGGCGTCACCGGGCAAGAAGGACGTCGACTCGTTGTTCTCTGCGTCGGAGAACTTGGTCGCCAGCTGCGCGGGGCCGACCGCGATGAAGATGCCCACGACCCAGACGGCGAACACGATCCATTTGGCTCGAGGACTGCCGGCGAAGGCGAAGGAGGAGGAGCGGCCAGAGGTCATCGGGCGGTACCTCTATCAGCTATCGCTTGTCTGTCAAGAATCTTTGTGACTAAGATGTTGAGCCTCCTTGGCGGACCCGGCGGAACTTGTCTCGGCGCTGCGGCGCTTCGGGTTGGAGAACGACCGCCTCGACGCCATCGTGGCGCGGCGCATCGAGGCCGGCGCGATCGAGTTCAAGGCGATGAATCACCTGCACACGGTCGACGAGCTGACCCCGGGGCAGCTGGGTGATCGTCTAGCCCTCACCTCGGGGGCGGTCACGGCCCTGATCGACCGCCTGGAGCGCCACGGCTGGGTGGAGCGCGTCCCCCACCCGACCGACCGCCGCTCGGTGGTGATCCGCCGAGCCCGGCAGTCAGGCGTGGTCCCCCGGCTGTACCGGGCCTACGGAAAGCGACTGCAGCAAGCGGCCGCGGTGCTGTCGGAGGAGGAGTGCGCGGCCTGCCTGGCGTTCCTCGAGCAGGCCTCGGCCGCAGCGGCGGCCACAGCGGACGAGGTCAAAGGATCGGCGAGCTGCGGTCGACCTCCCCCTGCGTGACTTCGACGCACCGCGCGGCCTGGAGGGGGGGTCCTCTCCGTCGGTGAACTTGAGGATCAGCACCCGCGGCCACCAAGAGCCCCCGCCGGCACACAGCAGGGTGATCTGCGCCGCCCAGTGCCGCTCCCCGGTAGGGCGCTCTACAGGATGGATAGATACCTGTCGAGCTCCCACTGGGTCACCTGAACCCGGTAGTCGTCCCACTCCTGGCGCTTGATCTCCACGTAGCGGTTGAAGATGTGCTCCCCGAAGGTGCGGAGCATCAGCTCCGACTCGGCCGTGAGCTCGATCGCCTCCCCGAGCGTCTCGGGAAGCTGTTCGATCCCCAAGCGCCTTCGATCTTCGGGCGAGAGGTGGTAGAGGTTCTTCTCCATCGGCTCCGGCAGCTCGTAGCCCTTCTCGATGCCCTCCAGGCCGGCCTGCAGCAGCGCGGCGAAGGTCAGGTAGGGGTTGCAGCTGGGGTCGGGGCAGCGCAGTTCCATGCGCGTGGCCTGCTCCTTGCCGGGGTGGTAGAGCGGCACCCTCACCAGCGCGGAGCGGTTGCGGCGCGACCAGGCGCAGTACACCGGCGCCTCGTAGCCCGGGACCAGCCGCTTGTAGGAGTTCACCCACTGGGCGAACACCGAGGAGATCTCGCGCGCGTGCTTGAGCTGTCCGGCGATGTAGGCCTTGCCGACGTCGGAGAGAAAGTACTGGTCGTCGGGGTCGTAGAAGGCGTTGCGGCCCTCGCTGAACAGCGACTGATGGGTGTGCATCCCCGATCCGTTCTCGCCGAACAGCGGCTTGGGCATGAAGGTCGCGTGCCACCCGTACTTCATGGCGTACTCCTTCACGGTGATGCGGTAGGTCATACAGTCGTCGGCCATCTTCAGCGCATCGGCGTAGCGCATGTCGATCTCGTGTTGCGAGGGCCCGACCTCGTGGTGGGTGTACTCCACGTGGATTCCGAGCTGCTCCAGAGCCAGCACCGTGTCACGCCGGACGTCGGAGCCGGCGTCGAGCGTCGTCAGGTCGAAGTAGCCGCCCTCGTCGAGGGTCTCGGGGGACTCCCCGGGGGCGATCTTCGAGTCGCGGAAGTAGAAGTACTCGAGCTCGGGCCCGACATAGAAGCGGTCGAATCCCATCGACTCCGCGCGCTGCAGCGCGCGGCGCAGCACGTGGCGCGGGTCGCCCTCGTAGGGCTCGCGGCTGGGTGTCAGGACGTCGCAGAACATGCGCGCCACCCCCTGGTCTTCGGGCCGCCACGGCAAGATGTTGAAGGTCGAGAGGTCGGGCATGGCGATCATGTCCGACTCCTCGATCGCGTTGAAGCCGGTGATCGACGAGCCGTCGAAGCCCATGCCGCCCTCGAAGGCGTCATCGAGCTCCTCCGAGTTCACAGAGAAGCTCTTCAGCCGTCCCAGGATGTCCGTGAACCAGAGACGTATGAAGCGGATCTTCCGCTCCTGTACGAGAGCCTTCACGTCCTCGGCGGTGCTCGGCTGGTCGACCACTGAGCTCCTTCTCGGTCGGGGGCTGCGCAGGCTACCCCAGGACTCCCGCGCGCGGCCCGGCCCGGGCCTTCCTCCGACTGCGTCCTCCGGGGGTGTCAGGGCGCCGGGCGCGCGAGGCGTGCTATGAGGCAGTCGAGGCGGGCTACCCCCGTCAGAGCCACTGCTGCGCCCAGTGTTGGAGCGCGCAGACGGAGGGCTCGAGCGCCCTGCCCTTGTCGGTCAGCGCGTACTCCACGTGCACCGGCATCTCGTTGTGCACCCGGCGCTCGACTATCTCTTCGCTCTCGAGCTCCTTCAGGCGCTCGGAGAGCAGCCGGTCCGAGAGGTCGGGCACCAGGGACTTGATCTCGGAAAAGCGAAGCGGGCCTTCCAAAAGCACGCTGAGGATCGCGCCCGTCCAGCGCTTGCCCACCAACTCCACGGCTCGGTGGTAGAGAGCGCAGCAGGCCGGGCGCCCGCCGGGGGGTCCATCCGCTGCCCTGATCTCCTCCCTCGAGGGGACCGGCATGCTCACAACCTTAGTCGCGCCGCCCGCCTCCCCCTACGCGGCGCGCAGGAGGCGACCCACCTCGCCCGACCCGTCCTTGGGCACGTCGCCCGAGCGGGCCACCAGGGTGCTGAACTGCGCCAGCGCCGTGTGGGCGACGGCCTCGAGGATCTGCTCGTCGCTCCAGCCGGCCTCACGGGCCTCCTCGTGAAGGTGCAGGGCGGGCGCGCCGTCGGTGTCGAGCAGCCCGCGCACGAAGCGAAGGAGCGCGTGCTCGGCCTCGTCGCGAGAGTCGAACTCGCGCGCCAAGGCGATCTCGTCGAGTCCGAGGCCGGCGTCGCGGGCGCTGCGCTGAAGCGTCGCGAGTGCGTAGTCGCCGCCCTGGTGCTCGGCCACGGCAAGGGCGATCCGTTGCTGGGTGGCCAGGGGCAGGCTTCCGTGACGAAGCTCGGAGCGAAAGCGCGCGTAGGCGCGCAGCGTGGCCGGCGAGCCGGCGAGCACCCCGAGGAAGTTCGAGACCTGGCCGCCGCTGGCCAGAGCCCCCTTGAGAATCGGGAGGCTGCGCTCGGGGGCGGTCAGCTCATCGTGGACCTGGAACCTGCTCTCCTTGGTCTTCATCGGACTTCTCTTCCTGCCGGTGGCTTATGGGAGGTAAGTATAGGACGAGACGTACGCCGTCCTCCACCCCTGGGTACGCGCTCAAGCCTCCCCTGGACGCCTAACGGGGGGTTAAGAGACACTGGACGAGCCTTCAGGTGCTCGCCCGAGGAGGTCGATCGGTCCGGTGCTCGGCCGACCAACGCTCGGCCTGCGCTCCTCCCGCAACGCTCGGGCTGCTCCTTGGCTAAGAGCTGGCCGTGATGATGGCCATGAAGACCAGGAAGAGGCCGAGCAGCACCGCGTAGAGGGCCAAGCGGTCGGGTGCGGCCATGACGCGACCGGAGGAAACCGGGTCCCTGCGCCGCGGGGGCGTCGACTGACCGCTGATGCGGACCGTCCTGCGCTCGCCGGCCGCGGGCGGCTCCTCGACCAACTCGAGATGCGGCCGGGAGACGAACCGCTCTTCGTATTCATCCACCCGCTGCAACGCGCGGGCACCCGCTTGATTCATCGATCGGCTCTCTTTCCTCGGGCCTGCGGGGTTAGCTGTCGGGCTCGCGCCGAAAGAGTTGCGCTACGTCCGGACGGCAATGCCGCCGGATGATTCGCCCCTGGCCACTTGGCCTTCGGTTCCCCCGCGCCTCGCCTGAGCGAGACCTCGGCCGGATCAGCCCGGAGCGTACTAGGTCGAAGGACGAGCGGCTACTTGCCCGCGACCTTGCTCACGTAGAGGGCAACATCCTCGGCGTCCTTGCCCGTGAAGATTCCCTCGGGCATGCGCTTCTCCCCCGTCCCGCCGAGCTCGATGGCCCCGAGCACGCGCTTCGGCGTCATCTTGCCCACCTCGTCGAGGTCGGGACCCGTGACCCCCCTCGAGTTCGTGGCGTCGAGGTTGTGGCAGGTGCCGCAACGCTCGGAGAACAGGGACTTGCCCTCCTCCTCATCCATGGAGAGGGATTCGCTCGAGAGGGTGTCGGTGCCCCCCGCGGCGGCGCCGCGATTCGCCACGATCAGCGCCGGCACCAGCAGTCCGCCGATCACGTAGACCACCGGGACCGCCAAGCGAAGGGCCCGGTTGCCCTGGGTGAGGTAGGCCTCGCGCGCCTTGCCCGGCCCGCCCGAGAAGGCGACGAAGAGCACTCCCACCCCGAGGAGCAGGAAGGGCAGGACGATTGCGAGGACCTCCATCGGCCGGGACTTTATTCAAGCGCTCGGCGCCCGCGCGCAGGGGCCAAGGCGCCCAAGTGGGAAGGGCCCCGCTCGCGCGGGGCCCTTCCGTAAGCCGGCCGGTAAGCCGGATCCTGTCGTGGACAGTCATCCATCTGCCGCCCCAGCGGTGTGACCCGGCTCGGGGCACCCCGACAAGCGGCGGCGGGCCCATCGGCCCTGCGGCCTACCTGGGACTCGGCGGGCAGCGTCAACGTCCCTGCTTGGCCTTGCACCGGGTGGGGTTTGCCTGGCCGGCGCGTCACCACGCCGCCGGTGCGCTCTTACCGCACCTTTTCACCCTTGCCGCCGACGGGCTCTCGAGAGGCCCGCCGGGTTGGCGGTTTGTTTCTGTGGCACTTTCCCGCGGGTTTCCCCGGGTCGGATTTCCCGACCACCCCGCCCTGCGGTGTCCGGACTTTCCTCGAACGCCGGTTGTCTCTCCGGCGCCCGCGACTGCCTGGCCGGCCCCTCGGAGGTTAGGACAACGAAGAGCCGCAGTCCACACAGTGCCCGTCGCCGGGACCGCGTTCCATGCGGCCCCGGCACACCGGGCAGTCCGCCACCCCGTCCGCGTGCAGGCCCTCCCATACGCGCGAAAGCGATTCCTCGAGCGTCACCCCGCCGCCGGGGTGGCGGGAGGCGAGCGTTTCCGGGACGCCCGCCTCGAGCTCCATCGTCTGGTCGGCCCCCGCCGGTTCGAACAGCCGCCGCGGTGCCAGCGTCGCGGAGGTCACGTGATCCTCCGGAGGACGCCGACCACCTTGCCGAGGATCTCGACGTCACGGCTGACGATCGGCTCGTGGTCGGGGTTCTCGGGCTGCAGGCGCACGTGGTCGGTCTCGCGGAAAAAGCGCTTGACCGTGGCCTCCTCGGCTATGCGGGCCACCACGATCTCGCCGTTGGCGGCCGTCTCCTGGCGCTGGACAGCCACGTGGTCGCCTTCCAGGATGCCGGCGTCCTTCATCGAGTCACCTCGCACCCGCAGCAGGAACTCCCCGGCCTCCCCGCCCGCGATGGGGGGGATCTCCACGTAGTCCTCGATGTTCTCCTCGGCGAGGACCGGCTGACCCGCGGCGACCGAACCCACCACGGGCAGGCCGCGGGCTCCATCCCCCACCACCTGCTTGGCCTTGTCCACCAGCACCTCGATGGCGCGCGGGCGGGTGGGATCGCGCCGCAGCAGCCCCAGCTTCTCCAGATTGGAGAGATGGGCGTGCACCGTCGAGGACGAAGTCAGGCCGATCGCCTTGCCGATGTCGCGCACGGTGGGCGGGTAGCCGTGGCTGGACGAGTAGCGCTTGATGAAGTCGAAGATCTCCTGCTGGCGCTTGGTCAGGTCTAGGTCCACTGGGCCTCCCAAAGGGCTGGAACGAACATGTGTTCGACAAGGTACATAGGCCCCCGGACGACTGCAAGGGCTCCGGCAGGGAAGCCCTCGCGGCTATAGTGAGCGCCCCCTCAGGCGCCTGTGGCGGAATTGGTAGACGCGCAAGGTTGAGGGCCTTGTCCTGCTTATGCGGGGTGGGAGTTCGAGTCTCCCTGGGCGCATCGGCAAGGCCCTGCAAAACTGGCCTTTCCAGTGGTGGTGGCGTTCCGCGCGGTGCTTCGGAATTGGTTGCGTGGGAACAAACGTGGTCACAAAATCACGCAAACGCCGCCGCTGGCACCTCGACCCGGCCCTCCCACAGCACGGCCTCGGCGCGCTGCGCGGCTCCGCGAAGGAAGCTCTTCTCCAGGTGTCCGTACTGGGCCTCGGTGGTGGTGATCGAGGCGTGGCCAAGCTGGCGCTGGACGTAGATCAGCGGCAGCCCCGCGGCCAGCCAGGACGCGGCGGCGCTGTGGCGAAGGTCGTGCAGACGCAGCGTGGTGCGCAGCTCAGCGTCCTCGAGCGCGGCCTTGTGCCAACCAGTCGAGACGGTGTTGCGGCTGAGGCGCCCCCCGTCGTGGTGGACGAACACCGGGCGCGAGCGAAAATCAGCGAACTGGTGTTCTGACTGGGTGGCGCGCAGGTCGCGCAGCAGGCCGGCGGTGCGGGGGCCGAAATCGACCGAGCGCCATCGGTCGCCCTTGGTGGAGCCCGAGGTCTCGCGCTCGCGCCCGCGCTTGCGACTGCCGGTGACCAGGAGCGCGTGGCCCTCGAGGTCCACGTCGGACCAGCGCAGGTGGAGGGCCTCGGAGATGCGCAGGCCGGTAGCGATCAGCACCTCGGCCAGGGGGCGGTAGTGACCCGCGCAGGCCTCCAGGTAGCGAGGGATCTCGTCAAGGCGAAGGAAGTCCATCTCGGGCTGCTCGACCGCGACCTTTACGCGGCGGCGGGCGCCCGCAGCCGAGGCTGCGGGATTGCGCCCGATCAGACCGTCCTCGACAGCGTGGGAGAGCGAGAGGCGCAACGGGATCAGTGAGTTGTTGATCGTCTTGGCGCTGATGCGCCGCGAGCCGTCCTGTGGCGACTCGCCATCACCCGCCCCGGGCTCGACGTGGTAGAGGCGCCGCCGGCGACCTGGCGAGTGGGGATCAGCGACAGTCCCTGCTGCAGCGATGGCCTGCTGAGCGCCGAGCGCGGCGATTCGCCGCCGGGCCACGTGAACGCTGACCTCCAGTTCGGCAGCGAGCTCGGTCACGGTGAAAGTGCCGAGCGCCTGCGCTGCTGCGCGGGCTAGCTGTGTGCGGTCAGTCTCGAGGGTCGCCCCGGACGTCTCCCCATCGACCAACTCGGCCACATAACGGCGCACTGTTCCCGGTGTGATCTCGCTCAGCTTCATGGCGCCGAAGAACGGCTTGAGCCGGCGCTCGACGTGCACCTGGTAGTCGCGATAGGTGCCCTCCTCGATCCGCGGGCGGTGCTCGATCAGCCAGCGGTCGATGTATGCGGCGAAGGTGTCTCGGGTGGCAACGACACGCCCCTGGTCGACCTCGGCCATCGTCTTGTTCAGGAAACGCTCGGCCTCGCGCACTCCGCGAAAGCCGCGCTTTCGTCTGTGAACGCCGTTCGAGGTGCGGTAGCGAACCGCGAAACGTCTCGAGCCGTCGGCCAGCTCGTAGGACTCAATGCTTCCCTTTGCCATCGCTCCCCTCCAAGTGAATCTCGCGGTTAGACCGCTTGCCTATCGGCCAGGCGCCGCAGTGTCTCGCGTGTGCTGTCCCCGGGCCGCCAGGCCGCCCGCGAGGCGTGCAGCCACTCACGGAGGTCGGCTTCGACGAAGCGCAGCGGACCGTCCTCTCCGCCAAGCCGCAGCGACGGGATGCGTCCCTCCTTGGCCGCTTGGTAGAGCCAGGACCGGGAGACCCCCAGCGCCCCTGCGACCTCGCTTGGCTTGAGCAGGCCCTCCAGGCGAGTTGAAGCGTCCCCTTCCGCCGTTTGGCTCGGGCGATCCCCGCCGACTCCAGGCCACGCCGGGTCAAGCGAAGCAAGCGAATCTGTCATCCCTCACCGTCCTCAACCACTCGATAGCCCGCCGACGCGACAGTGCAATCTCGGCGCCGACCTCCGCCGGTGAGAAGCCCCCCTTCACAGGCTCCCTCGTACCCGGCCTCTTTCCTCCTAGGACGGGGCGAGGCAAAACTCGCCCCCCTGAGGACAGGTGATCTGTCAGTGGCCGAAACATCGCTTCTTCTTAAGTCGCGCGAAGAACGGAAATTCCGCAAAGCGATTGGCACACTTTCGACGCTCCGGGCTCCAACGACTACCGCCGCACCCCGGAACGGCTGTCATCGAGCGCTCGTTTCCGTGTCGCCTGCGGTCGCAACCTCAGTGCCACGACTCCTGGGAGGGGACCAGTTTCGTTCCGGTTTCGATCGAACGCAGGGGCGGCACGATCTCCGAGGGCCGCTCGGCGACCAACTGGCCGCCCTCGGTGTCGAACGCACCAGAGTGGAGGAC
>JALZII010000050.1 GCA_030860365.1 Actinomycetota bacterium | reverse complement strand
ACCGGCGCCACCTACGTCGCCGATGGGGGCCTGCTGGTACGTGACCCATGGGGACGGTGAGCCCCTCCTCGCCTACTCACTCGATCCCCAGCCGGTCGAGCAGGCCCTCGTCGCGGCGCCAGCCGCGACGCACACGCACGCTGAGGTCCAGATGGACGCGGCGGCCGAGAGTGGCCTCTATCTCCTCACGGGCGGCGGTGCCCACCGCCCTCACCATCGAGCCGCCTCGGCCGATCAGGATCCCCTTCTGGGACTCGGACTCCGTCCACACCCGGGCCTCTATCACCACCAGCCCGTCCTCGCGCTCGGCGATCTCGTCGACCTCGACCTCGACGGCGTGCGGCACCTCCTCACGTGTTCGTCGCAGCACCTGCTCGCGCACCAGCTCGGCCAGGAGCACTCGCTCGGGCAGATCGCTGCGCTCGGAAGGCGGGTAGAGAAAGGGGCTCTCCGGCATGAGCGCGGCCAGGTGCTCGGCGAGCGCCGGCACCCCCTGGCCGGTCTTGGCGCTCACCGGGAAGATCTCGCCGTTGAGGCCCAGCGCCGCGGCCGCCGTGAGCGCCGCAGCGGCACGGGCGCGGTCCAGGAGGTCGATCTTGTTCACCGCGATGACCGCCCTGGCCCCGGTCCTCGCGATGGCTCGGGCGATGTAGCGGTCTCCCGGGCCCGCCTCCTGCTCTCCGTTCAGCACCAACAGCGCGGCATCGGCGTCGGCCAGCGCGCGCTCGACCTGGCGCTGCATCCGCTCGGTCAGCACGTCGCGCGGGCGCTGGACGCCCGGCAGGTCCACGAGCACGAGCTGCCAGTCGGGCCCGGTGGCCACGCCGCGGATCTCGCGCCGGGTGGTCTGGGGCTTGTCGGAGACGATCGCCACCTTCCCCCCGACCACCCCGTTGACCAACGTGGACTTGCCGGCATTGGGCCGTCCGGCCAGCGCCACGAACCCCGCGCGGGTCATCTCCCGGCGAGCGAGGCCAGCACCCGCCCCTGGAGCTCGAGCATCTCCCCCGAGTCTGTCTCGTGGTCCATCCCGCACAGGTGCAGCACGCCGTGTACGGTGGCCTCGCCGAGGTCCTCGGTGTGCTCGGGGCAGATCACCACGTCGCCCAGCTCGCGCGGGCCCGGGCCGGGGGTCTCGTCGATCGGGAACGAGAGCACGTCGGTGGGCTCGTCGAGACCGCGGTGCTCGCGGTTGAGCTCGCGGATGCGCTCCGAGTCGACGAGGACGAGCGCCAGGTGACCCTCGGCGACACTCGCCGCATCGAGAGCCGCAAGCGCCGGCGCCCGCAGCTCCCCGGGCGCGTCGATCAGCTCGAGGTCGATCTGGCTCAGCGCGCTTGGCGCAGGCCGGGAGCCTGATTCTGCGAGTAGGAGTCGTAGGCGGCCACGATGCGCTGCACCAGCTTGTGGCGGACCACGTCCTCGCCGCCAAAGCGCACGAACTCGATCCCCTCCACCGACTCGAGGATCTCGCCGATCACCAGCAGGCCCGAACGCTGGTCGCGAGGGAGGTCGACCTGGGTCACGTCTCCGGTCACGACCATCTTCGAGCCGAAGCCCAGCCGCGTGAGGAACATCTTCATCTGCTCGGGGCTGGTGTTCTGGGCCTCGTCGAGGATCACGAACGCGTCATTGAGGCTTCTACCCCGCATGAACGCCAGCGGCGCGACCTCGATCACCCCGCGCTCGAGGTGCTGGTTGACGCGCTCGGGCTCGAGCATCGCGTAGAGCGCGTCGAACAGAGGGCGCAGGTAGGGGTCCACCTTCGCCATCAGGTCGCCGGGCAGGAAGCCGAGGCGCTCGCCGGCCTCCACCGCCGGGCGGGTGAGCACGATCCGGTTGACCTCGCGCCGCGACAGCGCGGCCACCGCCATGGCCACGGCCAAGAACGACTTGCCCGTGCCCGCGGGGCCGATGCCGACCGTGACCGTGTTCTCGCGGATGGCGTCCACGTAGCGCTTCTGGTTGACCGTCTTGGGAGCCACCTTGAGCGAGCGGTGGCGCCAGACCACGTCCTCGAGGATGCGCCCGGGGCTCTCGTGGCGGTCGAGCGCGCCGGCCACCGCCTCGATCGTCCCCGGCGCGATCTCGTGGCCCTGACGCACCAAGTCGGAGACCTCGCGCACCACCTCGGCGCCGGCCTCGACCTCGGAATCCTCGCCGTCCAGCGTGAGCACGTTCCCCCGCAGGAAGACCCCGCAGTCCAGGTGGTCCTCCAGCGTCTTCATCACCGTGTCCCCAGGCCCGGCCAACTCGGTGGCCACCTCGTCGGGGAGCTCGAGTTGCGTCCTCATGGGTCGGTGCGGTGCTCCCCCGATCGACGATCGGGCTGCGCTCCGCCCGCGGCGGCCAGGCGCTCCCGCACCACGGCGCTGACGCGCTTGCCGTCGGCCCGGCCGGCCACCTTGGGCATGACCGCCGACATCACCTGACCCATGTCCTTGGGCGAGGAGGCGCCGGTCTCGGCCAGGGCGTCGTCCACCAGCGAGGCGAGCTCTTCGTCCTCGAGCTGGGCCGGCAGGTAGGGATCGATCAGCTCCACCTCGCGGCGCTCCGGGGCCGCCAGGTCCCCGCGGCCCGCCTTCTCGTAGGCCTCGGCGGCCTCTACGCGGCGCTTTCGCTCGCGCTGAAGCACCGCCACCTCGTCGGATGCCCCCTCCTTCTCGGCCTTCTGGAGCTCGGAGACGATCAGCCTCAGAGCGCCCGCGCGCTCGCGGTCGCCCGCCTTCAGGGCAGCGGCTGCGTCATCCTGCACCTGTTGGAGCACGGCCACGGACAGAGTGTAGGTGGGCCGATCCGGGCCGCCACCTTCCCCCGCGCGACCATGTTCTGGGCCGCGCCGGCTACGACGTCGGCTGCGTGATCACCCGGAGGCGTCGCACCAGCTCGGAGTGCGTGGCGGGCCGTACCGAGCCCCAGCGGGCGATCAGCCGGGATGTGGCGATCGACCGGATCATCTCTGGCATGGCGAAAGAGCGCTCACGCAGACCGCCTTCGGGCGGCGCGAGCGCGAGGTGAAGTCCTGAGCTGCGGTCGGTCGTGGTCATAGGGATGACCACGGCGAGCCCAGTCCGGCTGAGGGCATTCAGCGACAGCACGACGACAGGGCGCCGGCCGCCCTGCTCGTGTCCTTCGACCGGGTCAAGCTGGGCTAGCCAGACGTCGCGCTGGGAGGGCTCAGCGGTCAGGGCCGTCCTTGGGCAGAAGCGGATAGGGATCGTCGCGCAGACCGTCCATCAGCGTGGCGTCCCAGGCGGCTAGCTCGGCCTGATATGCGGCTCGCGCTGCGGGAGTCATTCCCTCGAAGGCGGTGACGTGCTGGGAGACCATGCGGCGATCGAGCTCGCGCTGAGCGAGGTCGGCAATGAGGCTGGGCATGTTCGTCTCGTCGCTGTCGGCGAGCTGGCGCAGCTGCTCACGGGTCTTGGCATGAACGCGGACGGTGGCGGTGGCGGCCATTGGCTTCCTCTCGACGGCCACGGGTACGTATACGCTAGCGCGCACGGTGGCGCCTGCGACGCTGACACGTCGTCTGGGGCAGCTCGGGGGGCCAGCGGGCCTTAGAGAGCGCCCGGAAGGCGCCAGCTCACGCCCTCGAAGCGCCCGAAGTCGCGATCGAAGGAGACGACCGTGGCGTCGTGCTCGAGGGCCAGCGCTGCGAGGTGGGCATCGCTCACCAGCTTTCCCGCGGTGCCGGTAGCGACCAGCAGGCCTCGCAGAAGCGGAAGGTGCCGGCGTGTGGGCTCGACCATGATGACTTGAGGCTCGTCCATCCAAGCTTCCAGGGTCGCCGCGGCCCGCTCGGTGGTCAGCGAGCGCGCGAAGATTGAAGGGTGTGTCGTCAGACGCAGGAAGGCGAGTGCGACAACCCAGGCGATGCCGATGGCCTCGGTCCCCTGAAGCGTCTCATCCAGCCAGGCGTAAGCCGCCTCGTGCTCCAGCGCAGGCTCGTTGACCGCGTGCAGGAACACGTTCGCGTCCGGGAGGAGCACAAGGTCACTTTCCCTGAGCGAGGGCGCGGATCAGCTCTTCGTCCTCGAGCTCCCCAGCTGCCTGGAGAGCCTTCGTCAGGCCTTGGCGCCGTCGAGCACGCACAGCACGCCCTGCTCTGTGTCGAGGCCGCGCTCGACCAGATCGGAGAGCAGCGCGGTGGCCAGCGCGGCGTTCTCGGTCGAGCCCTCCCACAGCCCGAGCGGGATCTTGACCCCCTCGCTGGTGATCCCCAGCGCCACCACGT
>JALZII010000184.1 GCA_030860365.1 Actinomycetota bacterium | reverse complement strand
GCCGGGTGCTGCGTTCCGCGTCTCAGCCGCGCTTGGCCATCTGTTGGTCCACCCACTCGCCAGCGCGTCCGAGCGCGGCGCCAACCGACTGGCCGGCTTTGCCCAGCGGCGAAGGGTCGTAGGGCTCGATCGCCGAGTCGGGGTCGGCGCCCAGTTCGGCGGCTGCGCCGCGGGCCTGGCTCTCGATCTCATCCAGGCGCTCGAGCCAACCTGAGCAGAAGCTCCGCGCGCGCGCGTCGTCGCGGGTCTCGGCCACGCGGAGCAGGTAGCCCAGCAGGCTCACGACGTGGGCGATCTCCCCCAGGGCGAACCGCGTGGCCTGGTTGACCTCCAGGAAGCGGTTGCGCAAGCTTGCCCGCGCCATGCCGATCGAGTTGCCGAGGCCTTGGGCGGCCGGCTTGCCGTGCAGGTCGTATGCCTCTGCGTGGGTCTCGAGCTGGCCGGTCAGCTCACGTGCGGCCGACGCGCCCTCGCGAAAGGGCCGGGCGCTGGTCGGGGGCAGGCGCTCGGCGAGCTGCCCCCAATGGGTTGAAAGCGAGCGCGAGAAGGCGAACAGCTCGCGGTAGCCGCGGTGCTCGGTGGCGTGAAGAGTGGGCATGCCTCCTCGCCTACCCGGAAGCGTCCGACCCAGTCCTTACCTTGACCGCCGGTGCCTCCGCTCATCAGCCGCAGCGAAGCCATGGCCCTCGGGGAGATCGAGGACCACGGCGAGATCGAGGCCCTCGTGGAGCGTGCCTGGGAGGCCCGCCAAGAGCACTTCGGCGACTCCACCGACATGTGCTCGCTGGTCAACGCCAAGTCGGGCGGCTGCGCCGAGGACTGCGGCTTCTGCGCCCAGTCGCGCTTCGCGGAGGCCGACACGCCCATGCACGCGATGATGACCCCCGAGCAGATACTCGAGCACGCGCAGGCGGCCGAAGCGGCGGGCGCCCACCGCTTCTGCATGGTCACCCAGGGCCAGGGCCTCTCCAAGCGAGATTTCGCGAACGTGCTCGACGGCGCCAAGCTGGTGGCCGAGCACACCAACCTGAAGCGGTGTGCGTCGGTGGGGCATCTGTCCGCCGAGCGCGCGAAGTCCCTGCGTGAGGCCGGCATCCAACGGGTGCACCACAACGTCGAGACAGCTGAGTCCTATTACCCCGAGGTCTCCACCACCGTGCGCTACGAAGGGCGGCTGCGGACCATCGACGCCGTGCGGGAGGCCGGGCTGGAGACCTGCGTAGGCGGCATCCTCAACCTGGGCGAGACGCGCGAGCAGCGGGTGGAGATGGCCTTCGAGCTGTCGAAGATCGATCCCACGAGCGTCCCCATCAACCTGCTCAACCCGCGCTCGGGCACCAAGTTCGGAGACCGCGACTACATGGACCCCTGGGAGGCCGTGAAGTGGATCGCGATCTTCCGGCTGATCATCCCCTCGGCGCTCTTTCGCCTCTGCGGAGGGCGGGTGGAGAACCTCGGAGAGCTGCAGCCGCTGGCCGTCAAGGCGGGCCTCAACGGCGTGATGATGGGCAACTTCCTGACCACCCTGGGCTCCGAGCCCGAAGACGACCGGGCGATGTTCGAGGACCTGGGCCTCAACGTGACCCGCCAGTCCGACAACGGCGCGAACCCGCGGCCCGACAACCGCTCGGGCTGGCTGGATGGGGAGGCCCCGCGCACACCGGTGGACGACCTGATCGACCACCAGGACGAGGCCAACTTCTGGAATCCCGCCCGCCAGCTGCGGCGCATCCCCAAGGGCAAGGTGCCGCCGCGCCCCGAGGTCGTGCAGGTCGAGCCCCCTGAGCCGATAGGCGAGGAGCGCAGGCCGAGCGTTGCGGGAGGAGCGCAGGCCGAGCGTTGCGGGAGGAGCGCAAGCCGAGCGTCGGTCGGCCGAGCACCGGACCGATCGATCTCGGCCGAGCACCGGACCCATCGATCTCGGCCGAGCACCGGACCGATCCATCTCGGCCGAGCACCGCAGCCTCCACACGATCTTCCACGTGATCGACGAGATCGACCGCCGGCTCGACGAGATCCGCGACGCCGGCCTCATGCGCCGGATGCGCCTGATATCGGGTCCTCAGGGCCCCCGGGTGCTGCTCGACGGCCAGCCGGTGCTGCTCCTCTGCTCGAACAACTACCTCGGGCTGGCCGATCATCCCCGCGTGCGCGAGGCCGCCGCCGAGGCCGCGCTGCGATACGGAGCGGGGGCGGGCGCCTCACGCCTGGTGTCGGGGACGATGCGCATCCACCGCCGCCTCGAGGAGCGGCTGACCGACTTCGAGGGCTCGGAGGCCGCGCTCCTGTTCGGCTCGGGCTACCTGGCCAACCTCGGCGTGGTGTCCGCGCTGGCCCGTGAGGGAGACATGGTCTTCTCAGACCGCCTCAACCACGCGAGCACCATCGACGGCTGCCGGCTGTCGGGGGCCGAAAGCTTCGTCTACGACCACCGCGACGTCGACCAGCTCGGCTGGGGACTGCGCCAGGCCGGCGAGCGCGGCAAGGTGATCGTGACCGACGGGGTCTTCTCCATGGACGGCGACATCGCTCCGCTGGCCGAGATCGCCGAGCTGGCGGGGCGCTTCGGAGCCCTTCTGGTGGTAGACGAAGCCCACGGCACAGGCACGATCGGCCCCGGCGGCCGCGGCGCCGCGGCAGCGGCCGGCGTCGAGGACCGGGTCGACGTGACCATCGGGACACTGGGCAAGGCCCTCGGCTCCTACGGCGCCTATGCGTGCTGCGAGAAGCGCATGGCGCGCTACCTCGTGAACACCGCCCGCCCGCTCATTTTCTCCACCGCTCCGCCGCCCCCTGCGGTGGGCGCCGCCATGGCCGGGCTCGAGCTGCTGCGCGAGCAGCCGCGACGCGTGGAGAAGCTTCAGCGAAACGCAGGCGTGCTGCGCGATGCGCTGCGTGCCGAGGGGCTCGCCGCTCCGGGTGAGGACACGCCGATCGTGCCGCTGGTGGTGGGAAGCCCCGAGGCCGCCGTGGGTGCCGCCGAAGCCGCGCTCGCCGAGGGCGTGTTCGCCCAGGCGATCCGGCCGCCCACCGTGCCCGACGGCACCTCGCGCCTGCGCCTCGCGGTCATGGCTTCGCACACCAAGTCCGAGCTGCGCGAGGCGGCACGGACCCTGGCCCACGCGGTCCCCCGCGTGCCTGTCGCACCGCGGGTGGGCATCTTCGACCGCCTGTCCGACGCCGCCTGATTCAGAGTTCCCGGGCATCGGGCCCGCTGTGCGCGGGCTGTTCGTAACGGGCACCGACACCGGGGCCGGCAAGACCGTGCTGGCCGCCGCGATCTGCGCGGGGCTGGTCGCGCGGGGAGAGCGCGTGGCCGCGTTCAAGCCCGCGGTCACCGGCCTCGACGACGAGCCCGGCGAGTGGCCACCCGATCACGAGCTGTTGGCCTCCGTGACCGGGCAGACACCGTCCGAGGTCGCACCGAACCGGTTCGGCCCGCCGGCCTCACCGCACCTCGCCGCCGAGCTGGCCGGCGGCGAGCTGGTTCCCGGCGACCTGCTCTTCGCGGCCCACACAGCGGCCGAAGGGGCCGACGCCCTGGTGGTCGAGGGCGTCGGCGGGCTGCGAGTGCCGCTGACCCCCGGCTACTCGATTCGCGACCTCTGCTCGGACCTGCGCCTCCCGTTGCTGGTGGCAGCCCGGCCCGGCCTTGGGACCATCAACCACACGCTGCTCACCGTCGAAGCGGCGCTCGCAGCCGGCCTCGAGGTCGCGGCGGTGGTGCTCACGCCCTGGCCGGCGCACCCGGGCCGCGTCGAGCAGTCGAACAGGGCCACCATCGAGCTGGCCACCGGCCTGCCCGTGCACCAGCTGCCCACCACGACGCTCGCAGGGCTCGCCGAGGCGGGCACGAGGCTGCCGCTGAGCCAGTGGCTCGACTCGACCCGTCACACTCCAGCCCCATGAGCGCGCAGCCCGAGGAGCGCAGGCAGGCGGCCGAGGGGACCCACCCGGCCACCGCGGCCGACGACCAGCCGACCGACCGCACCCCGCCGGACTACGCCTCGCGCGAGGACGTGCCGGAGATGCTGAAGAAGCTTCAGGCGCGCAAGGCGAATCACAAAGACCGCAGCAAGGTCTACCGCGTCGGGAACGTGATCGTGGGCGTGGTGCTCGTGGTCGCCGGGATCTTCCTGAGCGGCCCCGGGATCCCCGGCCCCGGCTTCCTGGTGATCCTGCTCGGTCTCGGGCTGCTCGCCCTGGAGTTCGAGCGCGCCGAGCGCGTGCTCGAGCGAGTGATCGTCTGGGCCGACAAGGCAGGGGACCGCGCCCAGCGGGCCACCGTCAAGGAGAAGGTGGCGGCCGGCGTGCTTGCGGCCCTGCTGATCGGAGCCTTCGTGGCCGCGGCGATCCTCTACGACATCCCGCTGCTGCCGGTGTAGCCCGGCTCAGGACTGGGAATCGTCCTGGGTTAGGAGGCCGCCGCCTCGGCCTTCTTCTGGCGCTCGGCCTCGCGCAGCTCCACCCGGCGGATCTTGCCGGTGAGCGTCTTCGGCAGGTCGTCCACGAACTCGATCTCGCGGGGGTAAGCGTAGGCGGACAGGTGGCCGCGCACGAAGCTCTTGATCTCCTCGGCGGTCTCGTCGCTGGCCTCAGCGCCGGCGGCGACCACGATGAAGGCCTTCACTACGTCCCCGCGCGTGGGGTCGGGTGACGCCACCGCGGCGGCCTCCTTGACCGCCGGGTGCTCCACACAGGCCGACTCCACCTCGAAGGGCCCGATGCGGTAGCCGGCGGAGATGATCACGTCGTCGGCGCGGCCGGCGTACCAGACGTAGCCGTCCTCGTCGAGCTGGGCGGCGTCCTTGGTGTGAAACCACTCGCCGCCGAACTCCTCCTCGGTGTCCTCGGGTCGGTTCCAGTAGCCGAGCGGGTAGTGGGGGTTGGTCCGCGCCCGAAGGCAGATCTCGCCGCGCTCGCCGGTGGGCACCTCGTTCTCGTCCTCGTCGAGGATCGAGACCTCCCAGCCGGGCATCGGGCGGCCCATCGAGCCCTCGCGCACCTCGACGGTCGGGAAGTTGCCGCACAGGGGGTAGCTCTCGGTGAGCCCGTAGTAGTCGAGCACGGTGAGCCCGTACTGGTCGCGAAACCAGCGGATGACCTCCGGGTTCAGCGGCTCGCCGGCCGAACAGACGATCCGCAGGTCGGGCAGCGGGTACGTCTGACCGGCGTCCTCCACCCCGGTCATCGCGCGCAGCGCGGTCGGGGTGGTGAACATGTTCTGCACCCCGTGCTTGGCGAGGAAGCGCAGCTGCTCCTCGGGATCGAAGCCGCCCTTGCGGGCGAACACGAGCGCCACCGCGCCGTAGCGCCACGGGCCCAGCAGCGGACAGATCCCCGCGGCCCAGGCCCACTCGCCCATCCCGTGGAAGAGCTCGCCGTCGCGCACGTCGTGGCAGAACTCGAACTCCTCGTGGCCGAGCAGGTAGCGGTGGGCGTGCAAGATGCCCTTGGCCAGGCCGGTGGTGCCCGACGAGTAGTAGAGCTGGGCGGGATCCTCCGAGGAGGTGTCGGCCATCTCGTACTCGGTCGAGGCCCCCTCCATCTTCTCCTCGAAGTCGTCGCCCATCACGAGCACCTTGTCGACGATGCGCTCGGGGATGCGGTGGACGTTGTCAGCGTCGGTCACGAGCACGGCGGCCCCCGAGTCGCGCAGCCGGTGCTCGATGCCGTCGTTGCCGTAAAGCACCGACATGGACAGGAGGATCGCCCCGCGCTTGAAGGTGCCGATGAACACTGCCGCCGTCTCGGGCAGCGAGGGCAGCAGGGTGGCGACGCGGTCGCCGCGCTCCACTCCCTCGGCCTCCAGCACGTTCGCGAAGCGGTTTGACACGTCCTGCAGCCCTCCGAAGGTGACACGGCGCTCGTTGCCCTGCCAGTCCTCCCAGACCATCGCGAGCCGGTCGCGGTCGTGCTTGTCGCACACGTCCTGGGCGATGTTGTAGCGCTCGGGCACGTCCCAGGAGTGGCGCTCGACCATCTCCTCGTAGCTGCCGAGCTCGTACTTGCGAAGGCTCACTGGCCGCCAGAAGCGTAATCCACGATCGACTTGTCGATCAACCACTCCACCGGCGCCTCGTCGTCGGTGTACACGCGGCCCCCCTTCAGCGGCGGCGCAAGCCGGGTGGCCGCGTTCGACGCGGTGCGGCGCAAGCCGGGCGGCAGGCTGGGCAGCGCCGCCCTGATGCGCCCCGGCGACAGCGGGCGCCGTGAGGCCACGATCAGCGTGTTGGTCGGCTCGATCGGATCGCGCATGACGTGGGTGAACACGTCGCCCATGGTGGCCGTGAGCACCTCCTCGAGCTCATCCTGTCCCTCGGGGTGTCCGGCGTTGACCACCAGGACCCCGTCCGGCGCCAAGCGGTCGCGGACGGTCTCGAAGAACTCGCGCGTGGTCAGGTAGAAGGGGATGTAGGGCTGGCGGTAGGCGTCGACGGAGATGACGTCGTAGCGGGCGTCGACGCGGCGCAGGAACGGCCGCGCATCCTCGTGGTAGAGGCGCAGGCGGGGATTTGTCATGTCGAAGTACCTGCGCCCGATCTCCGACAGCTCGGGGTCGATCTCCACGCCGTCCACGCGCGTGCCGGGAAAGAACCGTTCGTAGGCACGCGAGGTGGTCCCCGCGGCGTTGCCGAGGATGGCCACGCGGCGCGGCGCCGAGTCACGCGCCGCGAAGGGCAGCACCAGATGCCCGTCCCAGACGTCGTCGGTGAGCACCGACTCGGGGTGGTAGATCGAGTGCTGCGCCTGTCCCTCGTTGAGCTCGAGGTAGCGCGAGCCGCCCGAGGTCTCGACCACGCGGGCGTACTGGTACTCGGTGTCGGTCTCGTAGACCACGCGGCCGCGGTTGGTCTCGGCCTTCAGGGTGCCCACCGGCAGCACGATCAGCACCGCGATCGCCGCCGGAGCCAGTGCGTAGCGCCGCGCGGGGCGCAGGCCGAGCACCGCCATCACCGCGATGGCCAGCGCGAAGACGAGAAACGTGCGCCGGGTGCCGATCAGCGGGATGAGCAGCAGCGCGGAGAGGAGCGTCCCGACCAGCGAGCCCGCCGTGGACAGCGCGTACAGACGGCCGGCCACGGTCCCCGCCTCCTCCACGCTGGAGACCGCCAGGCGGATGGCGTACGGCGACACCGCGCCGAGCAGCAGCACCGGCACGGCCACCAGCACCAGGACGGCCACCAGCGAGCCGAAGAAGGCTCCGGCGGAGATCGAGTCCAGCGCGTCCACCGCCAATCCCAGCAGGGGGTCGGCCGCGAAGGGCACGAGCGCCAACAGGCCGGCTGCCACCAGCGCCAGCAGGCACAGGCCGCGCATGTGGGGGTGGCGGTCGGCGAGCCTGCCGCCCAGCCAGTAGCCCACCGACAGGGCCACCAGCACCACGCCGATGGTGTTCGCCCACACCACCGTGGACGCGCCGAAGTAGGGGCTGAGCAGCCGCACGGCCGCGATCTCGGCGCCGAGCGACCCCGTCCCCACCACGAAGACGAGCAGAGGAAGGGGCGGCATTCCAGCCGGGACACTAGCTACGGTCGCGCGCGTGGAATCCGGGCACGCAGCTCTCGTACGAGACGACCGCGAGTGCCTGTGGCACCCCTTCACCCAGCAGGAGGGCTGGATGGCGGAGGAGCCCCTGATCGTGGAGCGCGCGCGGGGCTCGGAGCTGGTCGACACCCAGGGACGGCGCTACCTCGACGGCGTCTCCTCGCTTTGGTGCAACGTGCACGGCCACCGCCACCCGCGCATCGACTCAGCGGTGCGCGACCAGCTCTCGCGCGTGGCGCACTCGACCATGCTCGGCCTCAGCCACCCGCCGGCGATCAAGCTGGCGCGAAAGCTGGTGGACCTGTCACCGCCGGAACTTACGCGGGTCTTCTACTCCGACAACGGCTCCACGGCCACGGAGATCGCGCTGAAGATGGCGTTCCAGTGGTGGCGCCAGCGCGGCGACGAGCACCGCACGAAGTTCATCTCTCTGCGCGACGCCTATCACGGCGACACCGTCGGCTCGGTGTCGGTGGGGGGCATCGAGCTGTTCCATTCGCTCTACCGGCCGCTGCTGTTCGACACGCTGCAGGCCGAGCCGGGCGACGCCGCCGACATGGAACGCCTGCTGGCCGAGCACGGTGACGAGGTGGCGGCGGTCATCGTCGAGCCGCTGGTACAGGGAGCGGCGGGGATGCTGGTCCACCCGCCCGGCTACCTGCGCACGGTGCGTGAGCTCTGCGACCGCCACGGCGTGCTGCTGATCTGCGACGAGGTGGCCGTCGGCTTCGGGCGCACCGGCAAGATGTTCGCCAGCGAGCACGAGGGAGTCTCGCCCGACTTCCTGTGCCTGGCCAAGGGCATCACCGGCGGCTACCTGCCGCTGGCGGCCACGCTCGTCACCGAGACGGTCTACGAGGGCTTCCTCGGCCGCCAAGAGGAGCTGCGCACCTTCTTCCACGGTCACACCTACACGGGCAACCCGCTCGCGTGCGCGGCGGCGCTGGCCTGCCTCGAGGTCTTCGACGAGGAGCGCACGCTCGAGCGCCTCGGCCCGAAGATCGGCCTGCTCTCCCGGCTGCTCGAGGCGGTGGCCGACCTCCCCGCGGTGAGCGAGGTCAGGCAGGTCGGGTTGATGGTGGGCATCGAGCTCGGGGGCTTCGCGCTCGAGCAGCGCATGGGGCATCGGGTGACCCTTGAGGCCCGCCGGCGGGGGGCGATCGTCCGCCCGCTGGGCGACGTGGTGATCCTGATGCCGCCGCTGTCGATGACCGAGCAGGACCTGCGCCGCCTCGTAGGCGCCACCGCAGAGGCCATAGCGGCGGCGACCGGCGCGGCGGCGCTGCCCGCAGCGGCGTAGGTTGCGGCCATCACACAGCGCGTCTACTCGACATTCCGCTTCACCGATGCCCCGGCGGCCATCGAATGGCTCAAGCAGACGCTGGGCTTCGAGGAGCTTGCCGTGCACCGCGGCGGCGACGGCACGGTCCACCACGCCGAGCTCGCTTTCGAGGGTGAGGTGATCATGCTCGGCTCCGCCAGCGACGGGAGCGACGGGAGGATGGCCGGTCAGTTCGGTCCCGCCGTCACCTACCTCGCCACCGACGGGGTCGATGCGCTGTACGAGCGCGTGCAGTCAGCAGGCGCCGAGCTCGAGTACGAGCTCAGGGAAACCGACTACGGGTCGCGCGAGTTCGCCGCGCGCGACGCCGAGGGAAACGTCTGGAGCGTTGGGACCTACCGGCCGAGTGCCGACGGCTGACTAGCCGTCGTACTTCTCGAAGTCCTTCTTGCGAGCCCCGCAGACCGGGCAGAACCAGTCGTCCGGGATGTCGTCGAAGGCGGTGCCCGCCGGGATGCCGCCGTCGGGATCGCCCTCCTCGGGGTCGTAGATGAACCCGCAGGAGCTGCAGATCCACTGCTGCTGTGTCGCCGTCTCCGCCATCGCCGGGGAAGGGTACAACCTCCTCGCTAGCGTTCGGCCCGGATGCGCGCCGACCGCCCAGGGCCCAGTGAGGAGCCCAGCGACGGCGACGTCGCCGGCGTGCGCGAAGCGGCTTCGGTGATCCTCCTGCGCGATGCGCCGGGCGGCCCCGAGGTGCTGCTCGTTCAGCGCAATCCCGAGCAGCGCCTCATGGGCGGGGCGTGGGTCTTCCCCGGTGGCTCGCTCAGCGAGGGCGACAGCGACGAGCTGGCCACGGCGCGGCGCGAGCTGAGTGAGGAGGCCGGCGTCGGGTTGCCCGAGCACATCGAGCTGGTGCGCTGGTCGCGCTGGATCACCCCGGCCCAGGTCGAGGTGCGCTTCGACACCCACTTCTTCGTCGCGCGCGCGGCCGAGGGCACCGAGCCGGAGGTGGATGGTGCGGAGTGCGTGGACTTTCGCTGGCTGCGTCCCAGGGACGCGCTGGATGCAGGCACCAGCCAGGAGCTCACGCTGCTCTTCCCGACGATCAAGCACCTCGAGCAGCTGGCCGAGCACGACTCGGTGGAAGAGGCGCTGCAGGCGGCGCACGAGCGCAAGGTGCTTCCCGTCGAGCCGCGACTTGTGCTCGAGGGAGGGGTCGCCCAGGTGCTCATGCCCGGCGAGGCGGGCTACGACGAGGCGGCCGCGCGGTGACGCTCTCGGTCCAGGTGGGTCTTGCGATGGCCCTCCTGACGGCCTTCACCTCGATCGTCGGCTTCCTCTACAAGCATCGCGGCGCCGTCGAGTCCCCGCCCGTCGAGGCGCGTCGGCCGATCAGCAGCTCGCTCGCGCTGTTTCGCTCGCCCTGGTACGTGCTCGGCATCATCGTGGCGATGGGCTCGTGGGGCTTCCACGTGGCCGCGCTGTCGCTTGCCCCGATCTCGCTCGTGCAGTCGGTGATCGCCGGCGGCCTGGTGCTTCTCACCGTGGTGGCCGACCGGCTGTTCGGCTTCACCGTGACCCGCCGCGAGTGGATCGGCGTGGCGCTCACCGCCGCCGGCCTCGCTTTCCTGGCAGCCACGCTCGACGGGACGGCCGACTCCGCGCACAGCGACTACGGGCCGGCCACGCTGGCGCTCTACGCCGGTCTGGCGGGCGCCGCCGGGCTGGCGCTTTGCGCCGCGGCCCGCGGGAGCGTGCGCGGTGCAACGCTGCTGGGCGCCTCGGCGGGCATGATCTGGGGCGCCTCCGACGTGTCGATCAAAGCGCTCTCGGGCCGACTCGACGACGGGGCCGTGGCTGTGCTGGCGCATCCGCTGGCGCTGTTCATCCTCGTGGCCTCGCTCGTGGGCCTGGCGATCTCGGCTCGCAGCCTGCAGGTGGGCGATGCCGTGCCGGTGATCGCCGTGACCACCGCCGCCGCCAACGTGGTGACGATCGCGGCCGGGCCGATCGTCTTCGGCGAGCCCCTGCCTGACGATCCGCTGCCCCTGGCGGCCCGCCTGGCCGCCTTCGCCCTGGTGATCGCGGCCGCCTCGCTGACCCCACCCCCGGTGCGAGCGGCAGAGCCCAAGACCGCCTAAGAGCGGCCTGGCCTAGAGCGCCTCGCGATAGAGGCGCTCGTAATCCTCCTCGGAGGGCTCGCGCGGGTTCATCAGCGAGAGGCCGTCGCCCATGGCGCCCTCCACCAGGCCGGGGATGCCGGCTTCGGGCACGCCCACCTGGGAGAGGCGAGTGGGCAGGCCGAGGCTCTCGACCATCTGCATCACGTGGTTCGCCAGGTTGTCGCCGACCGCCGGCGCCGAGCCGCCGCTCTCCACGCCCAGCACCTCGCACACGTCGCGGTAGCGGTCGGCCACGTCGTCACCCGCCTCGGCGTTGAAGCGGATCACGTGCGGAAGGTTGATCGCGTTCGCCACCCCGTGGGGCACGCCGTACTGGCCGCCGCAGGGGTGCGACATCGCGTGGGTCGAGCCCAGCTCGACGGCGATGGCCAGCGACGCGGCCACCAGCATGTTGCCGCGGGCCTCCTCGTCGCCCGGGCCGTCGTTCACCGCGCGGGCCAGGTTGTCGCGGATCAGCCGCAGCGCCTGCATCGAGCGCGCCTCCTGGAACGGGTTCCACTCGAGCGAGACGTAGCTCTCGATCGCGTGGGTCATCGCGTCCATCCCGGTGGCCGCGGCGATCTTGGGCGGCAGCGTGCGGGTGGCCTCGGGGTCGAGGATGGCCACCCGCGGAAACAGCGGGAAGTCGCAGATCTCGAGCTTCACCCTGCGCTCCGGGTCCTTCACGACCGCCCCCATCGAGACCTCGGACCCGGTCCCCGCGGTGGTCGGCACGCACATCAGCGGCGCGATCGCCAGGGGGGCGCCCAAGCCCTCATCGCCGCGCGGCATCAGGAAGAAGCCCTCCTGCTCGGCGGCGGTCCCGCCGTGGGTGAAGACCGAGTCGGCGATCTTCGCGGTATCGAGCACCGAGCCACCGCCCACGGCCAGAAAGGCGTCGGCCCCCGCCTCGCTCGCCTCGGCCGCGCAGCGGTCCACGACGTCGGTCGAGGAATCCTGCGGGACATCGTCGAACACGCCTGCCACCTCCACGCCCCCGTCGATCACACCGGCCTCCACCCGATCGATCAGCCCGGTCTCGCGGATGACCTCGTCGGTCACCAGCCAGACGCGGTGCGCGCCCTCCTTGCCCAGCTCGAAGCCCGTGCTCGAGAGCAGGTCGCGCCCGGCCACGACGCGGGTGGCCGACGCGTGCTGGAAGAAGTCCTTGAAGCCCGCCATGCGACGGGCGCCCCACGCCTCGCTGACGTTGGTCATGCCGCCTCGATCAGGTCCTCGCGGCCTGCCTCCTCGAGCATCGCGCGGTACCTGGGAAACACCGGCTTGACCAGCGGGACGAGCTTGAGGATCTTCGCCACCGGCCCCTTGGCCTTCATCTGACCGCGCGCCAGGGCGACGGTCACGTTGACCTTGCCCAGCCAGAACTCGTGCGCGGTGTCGGCCTCCATGGACATCACCACTTCGGGCTCCATCTCGGTCTCGCCGAAGTCAACCCTGCCGTCCTTGCCCTCCAGCAGCTGCACGGTGATGGTCGAGTCGGGGTTGCGGTAGGCGTACTGGACCACGGTGTCGGCCCTGCGGAACTTGGGCGCCAGCTCCTCGTCGTCGGCGAGGTCCTCGAACAGCTTGCCGATGAAGCGGTAGACCTCGTCGGCGTCCTTGAAGTAGGCCAAGGGTGTCGTCTCTCCTCGTAGTTCGTCTCCGGATCGAGCGAAGTGGGGGGGTCAGTCGCCCGGTCGCGGGAACGTGCTCGCCACCGCGCGATCCCACAGGGAGTCTGGCAGCAGGGCGCGCTGGGCCAAAAGCAAGCGCGCGGAAGGGGTGACGGTGTAGCGGGCGCGAGGCCTCTCGGCGGTGATCGCCTTCTCGACGACCTTCGCCACGGCGCCGGGCCCCCCGCCCAACTTGCCCAGAGGACCTTCGTAGGCCCTCGTGGTGACCGCTCCCACCGCGCTGTTGAAGTGGGCGTAGACGCCGTCCTCGGCATCGGAGATCGAGCCCACCGACGTGGTGGCGAACTCGGTCTTGATCAGGCCGGGCTCGAGCAGGACGACCTGCACCCCGAAGCCCCCGGACTCGAAGCGCATGGCGTCGGAGATCGCCTCGACGGCATGCTTGGTGGCGTGGTAGACGCCCCCGCCCGGAAAGGTGAACCTGCCCCCCATCGAGCCGATGTTCACGATGCGTCCGCTGCGGCGCTCACGCATGCCGGGCAGCACGAGCTGGCTCATGCGGATCAGGCCGAAGACGTTGGTCTCGAACTGCGCGCGGATCGCCTCGAGGGGAATCGACTCCACCGCCCCGTTCTGGCTGTAGCCGGCGTTGTTCACCAAGGCGTCGATCCCGCCTTCGGCCTCCTGCACCGCTCGTACGGCCTCAGACATGGAGCCCTCATCGGTCACGTCGAGCCCCAGCACCCTGCACCCCGTGCCCTGGAGCTCCTCGATCGACTCCAGCCGCCTCGCCGTGGCGTAGACGGTGTGCCCCTTCTTCGCCAGGCGCTCGGCAGTCGCGCGGCCTATTCCCGACGAGCAGCCGGTGATGAGCACGGTTTGCGGGGTGTTCGTCACGGCGGGTAGCGTACGCCCCGCGTGAGCCCAAGCGATCCCGAGATCCTCGCCGCACTCTCCGAGCAGCTGATGGCCTGGCGCGCCTCGCTTGACGGCGGGGCGGAGCGCGTGGGCTGGAAGATTGGGCTGAACGTACCCGAGATGCAGAACAAGCTCGGGCTGCGGGAGTCGGTCATCGGGCACCTCACCTCGGCCTCGCAGCTCGAGGACGGAGCCGCCTACCCGGCCGGCGCGGCCGCCGACCTGCGCATCGAGCCCGAGGTGGCGCTGCACATGGGCGCCGGGGGGTCGGTCGCTGGATACGGGCCGGCCATCGAGGTCGTCGACCCGGGCGACCCCCCACCCGACGCCGCCGGGATCGTGGCGGGCAACGTCTTCCACCGGGCATTCCTGCTGGGCCCCAGCCGCCCCGCGATGCCGCCGGACGGAGTCGAAGCCGAGGTCCGCGTGAACGGCGATCGACGCGCGACCGGCAACTCGGCGGGGGACTTCGCCGACGTGGTCGAGCTCGTCAGCCGGCTGCTCGAGGAGGTGGGCGAGGAGCTGCGCGAGGGCGATGTGATCATCGCCGGGTCGCTCACCCCGCCTCAGGCGGTCACGGCGGGCGACGAGGTCGAGGTCGGGTTGGGTGCCCTCGGCGGCCTCACCGTCTCGATCGCGCCCTAGCGCAAGACCAGCCGGCTCACCGCGCCGCCGAGCGACACCGTGTAGACCCGCCCTTGGGCGTCCTCGCCGAAGGACACCAGCTGGTCCACACGCGGGCTGAGGCGCCTGTCTCCCCGGGCCCGGCCGCGGCGAAAGCCGGTGATGCGCAATGCGGGGTCACAGAGGTCGCCGTAGACGTAGCGGCCGTAGAGGCCGCCCAGCGCGCGGTCGCGAATCACGTAGCCGCCGGTTATGGAGCACACCCCCGCCGAGTGGCGGCGCTGAAGGGCGGGGCGAAAGTGGCGGCGCACACTGCCCGGGCGACGCCGCCGGCCTCCCTCGAACACGCTCCAGCCGAAGTTCTGGCCTCCGCGGGGCGCCTGCCCACGGCGGGGCGTGCGTACGAGGTCCACCTCCTCGACGGCGTCGGCTCGCACGTCGCCGATCAGCAAGTGGCCCCTCAGGCGGTCGAACGAGAAGCGGTAGGGGTTGCGCAGCCCAAGTGCGTAGATCTCCTTGCGGACGCCTCGACGGCGGCGAAACGGGTTGCTGCGGGGGATCCTGTACGGAGCCCGCCGGGTGCCCCGCGGTCGATGCGCAGGAGCTTGCCCAGGCGGCTGCGCAGGTTCATCGCACGACGGCGATCGCCGGGGGGCGCAGTCACGTAGGTGGGCGAGGCGAAGCTGCCTACCTGCTGGAGGGCCGGGCTGCGAGCGCCCGTGGCACGGTCACCGGCCGCCGAGCCGGTCGCCACCAGCGCCCGTGGTCACCGACCCCAGGCCATGAAGCTCTTCGATGTCGATCCCATGGGAATCGACGAGGCGCTGCGCCGCGCCATCGCAGCCGAGTAGCTGCCGATACCCTGCGTCTGCACCACACGGGCTGTGGCGCAGTCTGGCAGCGCGCTCCGTTCGGGTCGGAGAGGTCCCCAGTTCGAATCTGGGCAGCCCGATCTCGCCACCGGTCAGCCGGCCACGGCGTTGTAGTACCTGACGGCGAGGCCGGTCAGCAGGGTCTCGAAGCAGCTCTCCAGCGTCATCCCGTGCTCGTCGGCGTAGCCGCGGATGCCCGCCGCCTCGATGTCCTCGCACTGAGCGATGACCTCGTCCACCAGGTCGGGGTGCTCGTCGGAGAAGAAGGCCCCCATCGAGTAGAGGCTGGTGTCCATGAGCGACTCCAGGAAGAGGTCGCCCTCGGCGTCCTGGGGCTCTGCGCCGGGCTCGACCATCGTCGCGGGCAGGTTACCGGCGGCCGGCCCGCCGCCGGTGGGGGTCAGGGAGTGGCGGGGGCCCCAATCGGCGCGCTGGCTCGCGCGGGGCTTTGTGGAGACGTGGGCGCCACAAGCGGGGCCTCGGGTGCGGGCGCCGCCACCGGCACAGAGACCGCGGACCCCGTGGGAGGCCGGCTCCCGGACACGCCGCGCACCGTCGACGCTCCGTTCCCCAGGGGCGGGCCGGGGCCCTGCTCGAGCGCGCCGGCCACGGGCCCCGGAAGGCTGGGGACCGCCGGGGCCCTCATCCGCCCCCTGCGCGCCGCCCTCCGCGGCCCGCCCGAAGAGCTCGCGGTGAGCCGACACGCCGCT
>JALZII010000039.1 GCA_030860365.1 Actinomycetota bacterium | reverse complement strand
CTCGCCCGTGCTCTGGCCGAGTTCATGTTCGACTCCGAGCAGGCGATCGTGCGCATCGACATGTCCGAGTACATGGAGAAGCACTCGGTGTCGCGGCTGGTGGGCGCTCCGCCCGGCTACGTGGGCTACGACGAAGGCGGTCAGCTCACCGAGGCAGTGAGGCGGCGCCCCTACAGCGTCGTGCTGCTCGACGAGATCGAGAAGGCGCACCCCGACGTGTTCAACGTGCTGCTCCAGCTGATGGACGACGGCCGGCTGACCGACGGCCAGGGCCGCACTGTCTCCTTCAAGAACACCGTGGTGATCATGACCTCGAACGTCGCCGGCGGCATGGACGGCGTGCGGGCCACCTTCAAGCCGGAGTTCGTGAACCGCCTGGACGAGATCGTGGAGTTCTCACAGCTGTCTCGGGACGAGCTCGGGCGAATCGTCGACCTCCAGACGGCGCGCCTGGCCGAGCGCGTACGCGAGCGCGGGGTTGAGATCGAGCTCTCGGACTCCGCCCGCGAGCTGCTGGGCGACCTGGGCTACGACCCCGTCTACGGCGCTCGGCCACTCAAGCGAGTGATCCAGAAGCGCCTGGTCGACAGGCTGGCCCTCGAGCTGCTTGACGGCACGATCAAGCCCGGCGACCGTGTGCGGGTGACCGCCCTGGACGGCGAGCTGGCCTTCGCCGAGCCCAAGGGCGAGCCTGCGCCGACCGAGCCTGCCGCTCCCGCGGCCACTGCCTAGTGGCCGCCTAGTGGGCAAGCGCTCACGCCGCCGGGCGCGCGACGTCGGCGCCTCCGTCGCGCCTCCCGCCGCCATCTCCGAGTACCGAGACGGGGAGGGCAACGTGCTGGCGCTCCGCGACTCGCTCAGCGAAGGGACGCTGCGCAAGCTCGGCGACCTCGACGCCAAGCCCGCGTCCTCGGCCGACGACCGCTGGCACCGGCGGGTCGAGTTCCTGTTCGAGCGGCTCGCCGTTCGCTGGGAGATCAGCGGGCTGCCCCTGGAGAGCCAGGCCGAGCTGCTTGGCCGCCTGCGGATGGCAAGCCCGGACGAGCGGCGCTTCGTGCGCGAGACGCTCGCCGCGCACCTGCGGGAGCACTATCCCGAGCTGACTATCTAGGGCAGCTTCGCGAAGCCCGGCCCGCCCGAGCTGGGAGGCCCGACGATCTGCTCCCAGCTGTCGCCCGTGCCCGCCGCCGAGGCGGAGCGAGAGCTGGAGCGGAAGATGCGGAAGACCCTGACGCGCGAGACCAGGCAGGTGCGGGTGGCCGTGACCCGGCTGCAGCGGCTGTAGCGCCGGCGGGCGTCGAACTGCACCCGGTAGCTGCCTACCGGTGTGCCGCGCTTCAGCAGGCGGGCGCGGGCAGAAACCGTCGCGCAGGGGCCGCGAAGGCGCCCGATGCGCACGCGCAGCTTGTAGCCCCGGCCCCGCCTGACGTGCGCGTAGAGCGTTTTTCCGCCCACGAAGCCGCGCGCCCGCACACGCCGCACCCGCGAGGGCGAGCCGCCGCCCGGGCGGACGCTCATGGCCAGGGCGCTGACGCGAAGCTGGGTGGCGGCGCTGATCGCGTTGTTCGTTCCGTCGACTGCCACGAAGTTGTAGCGGCGCTCGCCGCTGGAGACGTTGCCCGAGTCGCGCGTCAAGCCGAAGCCGCCGAGTGGGCCCGCGGTCAGGAAGCCGAGGGACGAGCCGTCGCGGCCGAGCGCAACCGGACCGTTGGGCGTGAAGCCGGTGCCCGAGAGCGTGGCCGGGGAGAGTTCGCGGAAGCAGGGCTTGTTGAAGGAGAGCGTGGCCGCGGAGGCGCCGGGGGCGGAGGCGAGGGCGCAGAGGCCGAGCAGGACGGGGAGCAGGAGTCGGCGGCGCAAGAGGGGGACTGTACCCCTTTCGCGCCTCGTGCAAAACCTCCGTGTACATCGGCTTTCGCAAGTGGTACCGCCTCTTCGAGGCCGCGCGCCACGGCGGCCGAGGGATAGGCTGCGAGACCAGACCGAGCGCGCGGCGCTCGCCCGAGACCGAAGGGTACGGTGCTCGCCCGATCAACGATCGGGCTGCGCTCCGCCCCAGACGCTCGGGCTGCGCTCAGGCGCTATGCACCACGACGAGGAGCCCCCCATGTCCACCTACGTCATGCTGACCACGCTCACTCCCGAGGGAGTGCAGACGCTGAAGAACAACCCGCAGCGCCTGCAGGAGGTCAACAAGGAGATCGAGCAGCTCGGCGCCCAGGTCAAGGCGCAGTGGGCCGTCCTGGGCCGCTACGACTTCGTGAACGTGATCGAGGCGCCCGACGACCAGACGATGGCCCGCGTCTCGCTCGAGCTGGGCTCGCGGGGGACCGCGCGCTACGAGTCGCTGTCGGCCATTCCGGTCGACGACTTCGTCGACTCGCTCTAGGTCGCTCGTGAAGGTCCTCGTCGTCGGGGGCGGCGGGCGCGAGCACGCGCTCGTTCGCGCCCTGCTGCGCAGCCCGCGCGGGCCCGAGGTCCTGACCGCGCCGGGCAACGCGGGGATCGTCCGCGATGGCGTGGACTGCCTGGAGGTGGAGGCCGAGGACGTCGATGGCTTGGTGGCCGCCGCTCGCGACCGGGACGTGGACCTGGTGGTGGTCGGGCCCGAGGCGCCGCTCGTCGCCGGGCTGGTGGACGCGCTCGGCAGTGCGGGTGTTCAGGCGTTCGGGCCGAGTGCCGCAGCCGCGCGCATCGAGGGCTCGAAGGCCTACGCGAAGGCGCTCATGCGCGACGTGGGGGTGCCGACGGCGGGCTACGCGGTCTTCGGCGATCGCGAGGAGGCCGAGGCCCACCTGGCCTGCGCCAGCTACCCGGCGGTGCTGAAGGCCGACGTGCTCGCGGCCGGCAAGGGCGTGATCATCGCGGCGGACCAGCGCGAGGCCCGCGACGCCCTGGACCTGTTCTTTGCCCAGCGGCGCTTCGGGGACACCGAGGTGGTGCTGGAGGAGTTCCTGCGCGGCAACGAGCTGTCGCTCCTGGCGATCTGCGATGGCGAGCGCGCCCTCCCGCTGGCCCCGGCGCGTGACTACAAGCGCATCGGCGAGGGTGACCGGGGCCCCAACACGGGCGGGATGGGCAGCTTCTCGCCGGTCCCCGGGTTCGAGGTCGAGCACGCCGAGCAGCTCGCGCGCACCGTTCACCAGCCGATCGTGGACGAGCTGCGCCGGCGCGGGACGCCCTTCCACGGCGTGCTCTACGCCGGGCTGATGATGACCGCCGCCGGGCCGAAGGTGCTCGAGTACAACGCCCGCTTCGGCGACCCCGAGACGCAGGCCGTGCTCCCTCGTCTGGCCTCCGACATCCTGGATCTGCTCGAGGGCGCCACACGCTCCGGCGGCCTGGAGGGAGTGCTCCCCGAGTGGTCGCCGCGGTGGGCGGTGACGGTGGTGCTGGCCTCGCGGGGCTACCCCGAATCGTCTTCGCACGGCGACGTGATCGAGGGCCTGGACGCCGCGGACCGGCCCGATGTCGAGGTGCTGCACGCGGGCACCGCCGAGCGAGACGGGCGGGTGGTGACCGCAGGGGGGAGGGTGCTGAACGTGACCGGCCTGGGTGAGGGACCGGCGGAGGCCCGCGAGCGCGCCTACGGCGCCGCGGGCCCTATCGAGTTCGACGGCATGCAGGTGCGTGGCGACATCGCCGCCGCCGTAGCCGAGGAGCGCCGGGCGAGCACTACGGGCTCGGAGGTTCTCTGAGAGGGTGGAGGAGTGAGCGAAGAGATCCCGGGTCCCACTCCCGTCCCTGTCACCGAGACCGAGGTGGAGGCGGAGTTCGCCGACCTCGACGTCGACGCCCCGCGGGTCGGGATCGTGATGGGCTCCAAGAGCGACCTCCAGCTCATGGAGAAGGCGGGCGCTGAGCTTGGCGAGCGTGGAATCCGCTACGAGATCCGCGTGATGAGCGCGCACCGCGACCCCGACACCGTCGCCGACTACGCCAGGAACGCCCAGATGCGCGGCCTGCGGGTGATCATCGCGGGGGCGGGGCTGGCCGCCGCCCTGCCCGGCGTGGTGGCCGCGCACACCGAGCTGCCGGTGATCGGCGTTCCGCTCACCTCCAAGACGTCGGTCGCCGGCGGCCTCGACGCCCTGCTCGCCATCGCGCAGATGCCGCCCGGCGTGCCGGTGGCCTGCGTGGGCGTGGACTCCGCGCGCAACGCCGCCGTGCTGGCCGCGAAGATCCTGGCCTAGTGGAGCACAGCCCGAGCGCATCGGGAGGAGCGCAGGCCGAGCGTTGGTCGGCCGAGCATCGGACCGTTCGATCTCGGGCGAGCACCACACGCTCGGACGGTTCTTCGTGATCGAGCGCTACACGCGGCCCGCCCTCGGCGCGGTGTGGGCCGAGGAGCACAAACTGCACACCTGGCTGAGGGTCGAGCTGGCCGTCGTCGACGCGCTGGCCGAGCAGGGAATTGTGCCTCCCGACGACGCCGCTCGTATTCACGAGGAGGCCGCCTTCACAGTGGAGGGGGTCAAGGAGCGCGAGCGGGTGACCGACCACGACGTGGCCGCTTTCGTGGACGTGGTGGCCGCCCCGCTCGGCGATGCCGGGCGCTGGCTTCACCACGGGCTGACCTCGTCCGACGTGGTGGACACCGGGCTCGGGCTGCAGCTCGCCCAGGCCGGGGCCGTGGTGCTCGAGGGCGCGCACCAGCTGCGCGACGCGCTGATCGCGCGCGCGCGCGAGCACCGCTTGACGGTGTGCGTGGGACGCACCCACGGAGTGCACGCCGAGCCCACGACCTTCGGCGTCAAGCTCGCCGGCTTCGCCTTCGAGGCCGATCGCAACCTGGCGCGGTTGACCGAGGCGGTCGCGGGCGTGTCGGTGGGGGCGCTGTCGGGAGCGGTCGGCACCTATGCGGCCAACGGCCCCGAGCTCGAGGCGATGGTGCTCGACAAGCTCGGGCTGCGCCGCGAGGACGTGTCCACCCAGGTGGTGGCCCGGGATCGCCACGCCGCGCTGCTGTCGGCGGTCGCGTTGGCCGGGGCGGGCCTCGAACGTCTGGCCACCGAGGTGCGCCACCTCCAGCGCACCGAGGTGCGCGAGGTCGAGGAGCCCTTCCGAGCGGGCCAGAAGGGATCGTCGGCGATGCCGCACAAGCGCAACCCGATGGTCAGCGAGCGCCTCACGGGCATCGCCCGCCTCCTGCGCGGCTACGCCCAGACTGGCCTGGAGGACGTGGCCCTGTGGCACGAGCGCGACATCTCGCACTCCTCGGTCGAGCGGGTCTCGCTGCCCGACGCCACGATCCTGCTCGACTACGCGCAGTCGCTGGCGGTGCGGGTGGTCGAGGACATGACTGTGCACACCGAGCGCATGCAGGCCAACCTCGAGGCCACGCACGGCGCGCTGTTCTCCCAGCGCGCGCTGCTGGCGCTGGTCGAATCGGGCTGGGCGCGCGACGATGCCTATCGCCTGGTGCAGGAGAACGCCCGGCGCGCGTGGGACACCGGCGTGCACCTCCGCCGGCTGCTGGCCGAGGCGGCGCCCGGACTCGACCTCGACGCGGTCTTCGACGCGAGCGCCTTCGTGCGCCACGCCGACGAGATCGTGGCCCGGCTGAGCCTGCTGGACGCCTGACGCCCCCGCCCGAGCGTCCCGCCCGGCCGTTCCAGCCGCCGCAGTCCCAGGTGCTTCTCGAGCGCATCACTCCAGGCTGCCAGGCCCGCCGTTCTCCGACGGGTCCGAGGGTGGTGCCTCCGTTCTCCCGACTCCTTTCAGGGCCTGACGCTTGGTGGCAAGCATGTCCCACTGGACCAACGCACCGTCGAAGAACGTGCAGACGAACCAGAACTGCTCCTCCACCAGCACCTCGCCGTCCTTCTTGCGTCCAGTCTGGCGGATCTCGGCCACGACGCTTTCGCCGGCCTCGATCAGCTCGCCGACGGTCAACTCGAGCTCCTCGAACGGCGCGGTCCAGTCCCCCCAGGCCATGAGCATCCCGGCGGGGCCCTGGTAGGTCTTCGGGTCCGGGAGGGGCGCTATCCGGTGCGTGCGGACCTCCATTCGCACGTCCTGGAGAGCCGTGCGGAAGTCACCTCGGGCGAAGGCGTCGAAGGTCCGTCTCACCCGCTCCAGGTTCTGCTGCGACATAACCCGACCAGTATTCCGCTGCGGCCCCTGGGATGCAGCGATATCAGCCGCAGTAGCGAAAGCCGCCGTGGTCGCCGACCAGGGCGCCGCGCTGCTGGGTCACGAGCCTGGCCTTCTGACGGAGAGAGAGGAAGTCATCGCCCCGTAGGTCCGCCCGATCTGCCCCTCGATGCGACGCGAGATCTCGTCGCCCTCCTTGCAGGCGGCGTCGAGGCGCTCGACGTACTTGACTTGCGCCTTCGAGAGCCGCGCCTCGGGGGGCGGAGCTCCCTGTCGGGCCGCATCTTCGGCGTCGCCGGACTCGCTTCCCCCGCAGCTCGTCAGCGCGATCACGGTGGTCGCCAGGCCGCATCCCGCCTTCACGTCCATCGCGAGACACGCTACGCGGTTGCCGCGCGAGGGGCCGACGCCCCCCGGTGTTAGCCTCGGACGGGTGAGCAGCCTCGCCGCCCTGGAGCCCGTCGCGCGGGGCAAGGTGCGCGACATCTTCGCGGTCGGCGAGGACCGGCTGCTGCTCGTGGCCTCGGACCGGATCTCCACCTACGACGTGGTCCATCCGACGCCCATCCCCGACAAGGGGGCTGTGCTCACGGGCCTCTCGGAGTTCTGGTTCGGGCGCACCGAGGATCTGGTCCCCAACCACCTCGTCTCCTACCGCGACGTGCCCGAGGAGGTGCGCGGCCGAGCGCTTCTGGTCGAGCGCCTGGAGATGTTCCCGATCGAGTGCGTGGTCCGCGGCTACATCACCGGCTCGGGCTGGAAGGACTACCAGTCCAGCGGCGCGGTCTGCGGGATCGAGCTGCCCGAGGGCCTCGAGGAGTCCCAGCAGCTGCCCGAGCCGATCTTCACCCCCGCCACCAAGGCCGAGGTCGGTGACCACGACGAGAACGTGAGCTTCGACCGCGCGGTGGAGATCCTGGAGAAGCACCGCATCGGCGACCGCCAGGCGCTCGAGGACCTGCAGCGGCTGTCGGTGGGGCTCTACCTGCGCGCGGCCGCCCACGCGCGCGCGAGAGGGATCGTGCTGGCCGACACCAAGTTCGAGTTCGGCCGCGACGGCAGCGGGCGCATCGTGCTCGGCGACGAGGCCCTCACTCCGGACTCCTCGCGCTTCTGGCCGGCGGACAGCTACGAGGTCGGCCGCGGCCAGCCGTCCTTTGACAAGCAGTACGTGCGCGACTGGTCCGCCGGCTCGGGGTGGGACAAGACCCCGCCCGCCCCCGCCCTGCCCGACGACGTGGTCGCCGGCACGCGCGAGCGCTACCGCGACGCCTACGAGCGCATCGCCGGCGAGCCGCTGGAGGGCTGGCTGCGCCGAAGCGGCGCCGCCTCCAGTGGAGGAGCGCAGGCCGGGCGTTGGCCGGCCGAGCACCGCTCGCTCAAGGATCTCTGAGTGGTGCGGGCGCGAGTCCTGATTCGCCCCAAGGAGGGCATTCTCGATCCCCAGGGCCAAGCGGTCGAGCGAGCGCTTCCGGCGCTCGGCTTCGAGGGCGTGGCGAACGTGCACGTCGGCCGCCTCGTCGAGCTGGACGTCGAGGACTCCGCGCGGGTGCCCGAGATGTGCGAGCGGCTGCTCGCCAATCCGCTGATCGAGGACTTCGAGGTCATAGCCATCGAACGGCCGGAGGCGGGGCGTTCGTCGCAGGACGTGGGGCTGGATGCCCCGCGCAGGTAATCCTCCCTCGATGAAGTTCGGCGTCGTGCGCT
The DNA here is from genome assembly GCA_030860365.1 of Actinomycetota bacterium. GTDB lineage: Bacteria > Actinomycetota > Thermoleophilia > Solirubrobacterales > Thermoleophilaceae > JACCZR01. Next base: position 2,025 of record JALZII010000039.1, on the reverse strand, counting down.
TCCCCGGCTCCTGCGACGAGGTCGACGCCCTGCAGGCCTGTCGCCGCTTCGGCGACGCCGAGCTGCTGTGGCACGGGGACCGCGAGCTGCGCGGCGCGGACGCCGTGGTGGTGCCCGGCGGCTTCTCCTACGGCGATTACCTGCGCGTGGGAGCGATCGCGCGCTTCTCGCCGGTGATGGAGGCCGTGGCGCAGTTCGCGGCGGCGGGGGGGCCGGTGCTCGGCATCTGCAACGGCTTCCAGGTGCTCTGCGAGGCGGGGCTGCTCCCCGGCGCTCTGCTGCCCAACGCCGGCCGGCGCTTCCTGGCTCGCCAGGTCGAGCTCGAGGTGGTCAACGCCGGCACGCCCTTCACGCACGAGGCCGGCGTCGGCGACCGCCTCTCGATCCCGGTCAAGCACGGGGCGGGGCGCTACTACGCGCCAGAGGAGGTACTGGACGGCCTGGAGGCACACGGCCAGATCATCCTGCGCTATGCGCCCGGCCACAACCCCAACGGCTCGCTGCGTGACGTCGCCGGCGTGTCGAACCGCGAGGGCAACGTCTTCGGGCTGATGCCGCACCCCGAGCACGCCGTGGACCCGCTGACTGGATCGGTGGACGGCGGCCTGATCTTCGCCTCGTTGGCGCGCCAGCCCGCTGCGGCGTGACCCAACCCGCCGCTGCAGCGACCCGTCATCGCGAGCTCGGGCTGACCGACGCCGAGTACGACGGGATCGTGGACAGGCTCGGCCGCGAGCCCAACGCGCTCGAGCTGGCGGTGTTCTCGCTCATGTGGTCCGAGCACTGCGCCTACAAGCACTCAAAGCGGCTGCTGGGCTCGCTGCCCACCGAGGGGCCGCACCTGCTGATGGGGCCCGGCGAGAACGCGGGGGCGGTGGACGTGGGTGACGGCCTGGCAGTGGCGTTCAAGGTTGAGTCCCACAACCACCCGAGTGCCGTCGAGCCCTTCCAGGGAGCGGCCACCGGAGTGGGGGGCATCCTGCGCGACGTGTTCGCGGTGGGCGCGCGGCCGATCGCCGTGCTCGACTCGCTTCGCTTCGGCGAGCTCTCGTCGGCTCGCTCGCGCTTCCTGCTCGACGGCGCGGTGGCCGGCATCGGGCACTACGGCAACTCGATCGGCGTGCCGACAGTGGGCGGGGAGGTCTACTTCGAGGGCCCCTACGAGCACAACTGCCTGGTCAACGCGATGTGCCTGGGGCTCGCCCCTCACGAGCGGCTGATCCGCAGCGCGGCTGCCGGGGTGGGCAACCTCGTGGTGCTGCTGGGCGCGCGCACGGGCCGCGACGGGATCGGCGGCGCGTCGATGCTGGCGAGCGCCGAGCTCGACGAGGGCGACTCCTCCAAGCGGCCTTCTGTGCAGATCGGCGACCCCTTCGAGGAGAAGCGGGTGATGGAGTGCTGCCTGGAGCTGCTCGAGCGCGAGGTGCTCGTCTCGCTTCAGGACCTGGGCGCGGCGGGGCTGTCCTCGAGCGCCTCGGAGATGGCCTCCAAGGGCGACGTCGGCCTGGACCTCGACGTGTCGCTCGTGCCACGCCGCGAGGACGGCATGGAGCCCTTCGAGGTGATGATCTCCGAGTCCCAGGAGCGCATGCTCTGCGTGATCGAGCCTCAGCGCATGGTGGAGCTGCAGGAGATCTGCGAGCGCTGGGAGGTGCGTGCGACCGCCATCGGCTGGGTCACCGACTCGCGGCGCCTGCGCGTCCTGGACGGTGGCGAGGTGGTGGGCGACATGCCGGTGGACGCCCTCGTGGACGATTGCCCGCTCTACGACCTGTCGCCGCAGCCGCCCTCAGAGCCGATCTACCCGGCACCGCCGCGCCTGCTCGAGTCCGACGAGCCGCGTGACGTCCTGCTGGCGCTGCTCGACTCGGCCAACCTCAGCTCGCGGCGCCCGCTGTTCGAGCAGTACGACCCGCTCGTCGGCTCGCGCACCGTGCGCCGCCCGCAGGAGGCCGACGCCGCGGTGCTCCAGCTGCGTGACGATGGCGGAAGTGGGGCAATCGCCGTCTCCATCGACGGCAACGG
>JALZII010000272.1 GCA_030860365.1 Actinomycetota bacterium | reverse complement strand
CGCTCCGACGCCGCCCACCGGCGGCGGGGGCGGCGGGGCCCAGGCCGCACCCGGTTAGGGTCAATCAGGCCGCCGCCCCGGTGCGCAGGCTGCGCATGCCGGGGGGCAGCGGGCGCGATACGTGTCGGCTGTCGGCGTCGCAGAAACGCCACGGGAGGTCGGCCGCCTTCGTGATTCCTATGCGGGGGCCGGTGAGCATCCGCGGGGCCGGCGCCGCCTCCGGGCGCGGCTCGATCTCGATCGGGCCCCCCAGCAGCGAGCTGCCGTTGAGCCCCAGCCCGATGCCGAGGGCCTGGGTCAGCTTGCCCGGCCCCGAGCACAGGTCGCCGAGGCGAGCGAGGCCGCGGCGCTCGCGCATGAGGTCGAGGCCCTCGAGCGGCTCCAGCGCACGGATCAGGACGGCGGCGCCCACCCCCTCGGGCTCGCAGACCGCGTTGAGCAGGGCGTGGATGCCGTAGGAGCGGTAGACGTAGGCCACGCCGGGCGCGCGGAAGAGCGTGTGGGTGCGCGCAGTGAGGCCCACGTGGGCGTGGCAGGCGGGTTCTGACTCGTGGTAGCTCTCGGCTTCCACGATGCGTCCGGCCGTCTGGCCGTGGCGCAGGACGCAGCCCACCAGCTCGCGGGCCACATCGTGGACCGAACGGGCGTAGAACCCCGCGTGGGCCGGCCCGGGCCTCAGGCCGCCCCCTCGGCGAGCGCAGCTCGAGCGCGCTCGAGCTGCTCACGGACGCGAGCGAGCGAGGTTCCGCCCGCCGAGACCTTGGACTCCAGCACGCCGTGGCCGCGGACCAGGTCGGCCACGGTCTCGGGCGCGAGGCCCGGGGCCAGGCGCTCCAGCTCTTCCGCCGCCAGCGCTGACAGGCCCCGGCCGCTGGCCAGCGCCTCCCGGACCAGGCCGCCCACGATTCCGTGGGCTTCGCGGAAGGGAACGCCGCGCCGCACCAGCAGGTCGGCGACGTCGGTGGCCGCCAGGAGCTCGTCGGCCGCCGCGGCGGCCATGCGCTCGCGGTCGAAGGTCGTGCCCGCGATCATCGGCGCCGCCACCCGCAAACAGAGCTCGAGCGTGTCGAGCGCGTCGAAGAGCTGCTCCTTGTCTTCCTGGAGGTCCTTGTTGTAGGCCAGCGGCAGCGCGTGGAGCACGCCGTGCAGGGTGCTCAGAGCGCCCACCACGCGCGGGGCCTTGGCCCGCAGCAGCTCGGCGGCGTCGGGGTTCTTCTTCTGGGGCATGAGGCTCGACCCCGAGGCGAAGGCGTCGGCCACCGCGCAGAAGCCGAACTCCTCGCTGGACCACAGGACGAGCTCAGCTCCGAGCTGCGAGAGGTGTGTCGCGCAGGTGGCCGCCGCGGAGAGCAGATCCAGCACGTGGTCGCGGTTGGAGACCGCGTCGAGCGAGTTCTCGCTCACGCGCGGGAAGCCGAGCTGCTCGGCGAGGAAGTCGCGGTCGGTGTCGAAGTTGGTGCCCGCAACGGCACCCGATCCCAGGGGGAGCTCGCCCGCGGACTCGAAGGCGAAAGCGAAGCGCAGACGGTCGCGGCGCAGGCGCCAGAAGTGGGCGAGCAGGTGGTGGGAGAGGTACACCGGCTGTGCCCGCTGCAAGTGGGTATAGGCGGGCATCGCCCAGTCGAGATGGCCCTCCGCCTGGTCGATCAGCGTCTGCATCAGCTCGCCTAGCAGCCGGTGGGCCCGGTCGGCGCCCTCGCGGACGTAGAGCGCCACGTCGGTGGCCACCTGGTCGTTTCGCGAGCGTGCGGTGTGCAGCCTGGCGCCGGGCGCGCCCACCAGCTCGGTGAGGCGGCGCTCGACGGCCATGTGCACGTCCTCGTCACGCTCGTGGACCTCGAAGCGACCCTGCTCGACCTCCTTGCGAACCTCTGCCAGGCCGTGCTCGATCGCCGCGAGGTCCTCCGCGCCGATGATTCCCTCGCGGGCCAGCATGCGCGCATGGGCCAGCGAGCCGCGTATGTCCTGGGGCGCCAGCCGGAAGTCGAACCCCACAGAGGAGTTCAGGGCGCGGAACAGCGGATCCTGCGGGTCGGGCAGGCGGGCCATCGCGCGAGAGTAACCCGGCCTAGGCGGGGAGCACTATGGCGTGGGTGCAGAGCCGCGACGGCACGGAATGAGAATAGCCCGGTGCCCTGCGAAAGTCGCCGTACCATCGCGGGAGTGAAGCCGGTGACACGCAGGGCCCGGCCGGGTGACGCCGAGGTGGCCGCGCGGCTGGTGCACGAGAGCGCCGGTGGCCTCTACGACCGCTTCGCCGGGGGGCCCGAGCGCGCTCAGCGCGTCCTGCGCAAGGCGTTCGCGCAGCGGAGCAGCAACGCCAGCGCCGAGGTGATCTGGATAGCCGAACTGGACGGTGAGGTGGCCGCGGCGATGGCCGCCTTCCCCGCCGACCAGGCCCCGCGGCGCGCCCGGACCTTCCTCAACCTCACGCTGCGGTCGCTGCCCCCGTGGCACTGGCCGGCCGCCCTGCGCCTCTACTACGCAGGTGCGCGGGCGGCCCCTCCCCCTCCGGCGGAGTCCCTCTACATAGACGCGCTGGCCACCGATGCCCAGCGCCGGCGCCGCGGCGCTGCCCTGGCGCTCCTCGAGGCGGGCGCCGAACGGGCCCGGTCGCTCGGCCTGCGATCGATGAGCATCGACACCGAGCTCGACAACGCGCCCGCGCGGGACCTGTACCGCCGCGCGGGCTTCCAGGAGACGGCCTCGCGGCCCCCAACCCGCGGGATGCCGGGATTCGTCGCCCTGGTCAGGCAGCTCGACTAGCTAGATGCGGCCGAGCGCGCCGCCGAGCGCCTCCGCCACCTGAGCGACCTCGCCCTCGGTGAGCGAGCCGAAGAAGGGCAGTGCCAGCGAGCGCGCGGCCACGTCCTCGCACACCGGGAACTCGCCCTCACGGTGCCCGAAGCGCTCGCGGTAGAAGGCGTTGAGGTGGATTGCGGGCAGGTAGGGCTTGGAGTCCACGCCCCGCTCGCGCAGCGCCACCATCACGGCGTCACGGTCTGTGCCGCGGGGCAGCTGAAGCACGTAGACGAACCACGAGCGCCGGTCGCCGCCCTCGTCGGGACACGGCAGCTCGAGCTCCTCGAGCTCCCCGAGGGCCTCACCGTAGAGCGAGGCCACGCGCGCTCGGTCACAGAGCAGCTCGTCCAGGCGCTGGACTTGCGCCAGGCCCAGCGCGCAGCTGAGGTCGTCGAGGCGGTAGTTGAAGCCCAGCCGGTCGTGGTCGAGCCAGCCCATGTCGGGAGCGCGGCCCTGGTTTCGCTCCGAGTCGACTCGGGACGCCACCGCCCGGGAAGGGCAGACCACGGCCCCTCCCTCCCCCGTGGTCAGCTGCTTGTTGGGATAGAAGCCGAAGGTGGCCAGGTGGCCCCGGCTCCCCACCGGGGCGCCGTCGCCGTGCATGGCCCCGAGCGCCTCGCAGGCGTCCTCGACGATCCACAGGTCGCGTTCGCCGGCCAGCCGCTCCAGGGCGGGGGTGTCGGCGGGATAGCCGAAGATGTGCACCGGCAGCAGCCCCACCGTGCGCTCGTCCACCGCCGCCTGGGCGGCGGCGGGATCGAGGTTCAACGTGCGCGGGTCGATGTCGCAGAACAGCGGCTCGGCGCCCTCGTAGACCACGCAGTTGGCCGAGGCGACAAAGGAGAACGGCGAGGTGACCACGCGGTCGCCGGGCTCGATTCCCGACGCGCGCACGCTCAGGTGCAGCGCCGCGGTGCCGCTGGACACCGCCGACACCCGATCCACCCCGAGCCACGAGGCCAGCGCGGACTCGAACTCGCCCAGCCTGGGCCCGAGCGCGAGCCGACCGCTGTCGAGCGTCTCCACCACGAGCTCGCGCTCGCGCGGCCCGACGTCCGGCCGGGCCAGCGGGATCAAGCGCCCGCGCGCTGCGCTCTGGCGGGAAGCATGCCGGCCTCGAGCGAGTCCACCAAGGCCTCCCAGCTGGCCTCGATGATGTTCCCGGAGACCCCGATCGAGCCCCAGGTGTCGGTGCCGTCGCTGGCGTCGAGCAGGACGCGCGTGACAGCGCCGGAGCCGAGGTTCTCGTCGAGTATGCGCACCTTGAAGTTCACCAGCGAGATCTCGCGGAGGTGCGGGTAGGTCTCGCCGATGGCGTCGCGCAGCGCACGGTCCAGGGCGTGCACGGGACCGTTGCCCTCGGCGGTGCGCACGAAGCGCTCGCCGCCCACGTAGATCTTGATCGTGGCCTCGGTCTCGACTCGGCCGTCGGCCCGCTTCTCCACGATCACCCGCCAGGCCTCGAGGGTGAACAGCGGCTCGTAGTCCCCGGTCTCCTTGCGGATCAGCAGGTCGAAGGAGCCGTCGGCGGCCTCGAGCTGGTAGCCGCGATGCTCGAGGTCCTTGACCCGCTCGATCACTCGCGCAGCGGTGGTGTCGTCCACGTTCGCCCGGGCTTGGACGGTCCCCTTGCCGGCCAGCTCGGAGATGAGCACCCGACGGTCGGCGCCCACCTCTGCGGGGTCCACGTGCTCGAACGTTCGGGCGTCGCGGGCGATCCCGGCCACGTGCATCCCGCCCTTGTGGGCGAAGGCGTTCGGCCCCACGTATGGCTGGTCGGGGTCGGGGCGCACGTTGCACAGCTCGTCGACTCGATGGGATACCTCGGTGAGGCGCTGGAGGCGCTCGGGCTCGATCACCTCTGCGCCCATCTTCAGCTGGAGGTCGGGCACGATCGTCATGAGGTTCGCGTTTCCGCAGCGCTCGCCATAGCCGTTGACGGTGCCCTGCACCAGTGACGCACCGGCCTCCACGGCCACCAGGGCGTTGGCGACGCCGCAGCCGGCGTCGTCGTGGGTATGGATTCCCAGCGCCACGCCGGGCAGCTCCGCGCGCACACGGCTGGTCGCCTCTGCCACCTGGCCGGGCAGCGACGAGCCGTTGGTGTCACACAGCGTGAGGTTCTCTGCGCCCGCCTCCGCCGCGGCCCGCAGGCAGCGCAGCGCGTAGGCGGGGTCGTCTCGGAAGGCGTCGAAGAAGTGCTCGGCGTCGTAGATCACGCGCTTGCCCTGGCCACTCAGGAAGGCCACCGACTCGGCGACCATGCGGAGGTTCTCCTCGGGATCGACCTGGGTGACCTTCTCGAGGTGCAGCCCCCAGGTCTTGCCCACGAGGGTGCAGACCGAAGCGAAGCAGTCGGCCAGCACGCGCAGCCCGGCATCGTCCTCAGCCGCGCTGTCGCGCCGTCGGGTCATGCCGAAGGCGGCGACCTCCGCCCGTTCGAAGCTCTCCCGCGAGAGCAGGTCGAAGACCGCCTCCTCCTTGGGGTTCGAGGAGGGAAAGCCGGCCTCGACGAGGTGCACGCCGAGGTCGTCCAGCGCGTGCGCGACACGCAGCTTCTCGTCGACCGAGAGCGACATGCCCTCGCCCTGCATGCCGTCGCGCAGCGTGGTGTCGTAGAGCAGAACCTTCATGGTGGAGCGCCTTTCGGTGGTGCGGGACGAGCGAAGAGGGACGGCTGGAGCCGTCTAGATAATTCGCTCGGCGCGGGGTGCGCTCACGCCCTCGATGGTAGAAGCGTCGACCGAGCGGTGCTCGGCCGGCCGGCGCCCGGCCTGCGCTCCTCCGGTAGAAGCGTCGACCGAGCGGTGCTCGGCCGGCCTGCGCTCCTCCGCTGCCGGCACGTGGTCCAGCCACGCCGCGTAGCGCTCGTCGCGTCCGTGGAGGGCGTCGTCGAAGACCCGCTGGATCTCCCGCGTGGCCGGCCCCGGAGGCCCGATCTCGATGTCGTCGATCTCGCGCACGGGCACGATCTCGGCGGCGGTGCCGGTGAGGAACACCTCGTCGGCCAGCGCCAGCTCGGCGCGGGCGACGTCGCGCTCGACCAGCTCGTGACCGAGGTCGCGCGCGATCTGCATGACCGACTTGCGGTTGATGCCGTCGAGGATGCTGGCCGACTGGGGCGGGGTCACGATCAGCCGGTCCTTGACCACGAACACGTTCTCACCCGTGCCCTCGCAGACGTGGCCCTTGTCGTCGAGGAGGATCGCCTCCTCGTAGCCCCCCTTGACCGACTCGATCTTCGCCAGCACCGAGTTCAAGTACTGGCCGCTCGCCTTCGAGTGCGGGATCAGCGAATCGGGCGAGATCCGCCGCCAGGAGGAGGTCTTGGCCCGGACCCCGTTGCGGGTGCCCTCCTCGCCCAGATAGGAGCCCCACTCCCAGACCGCGATCGACACCTCCACCGGGTTCTCGAGCGGGTTGAGGCCCATCGGGCCGTAGCCGCGGTAGACCAGCGGGCGGATGTAGCACTCGCGCAGGCCGCAGCGCCCGATCAGCTCGTGCGTGGCCTCGCGCAGCCGCTCGCGCGAGAAGGGGATGTCCATGTAGTACAGCTTCGCCGAGGCCTCGAGGCGCTCGAGGTGCTCGAGGTGGCGAAAGATCGCGGGGCCGGCTGGGGTCTCGTAGGCGCGGATGCCCTCGAAGACGCCGGTGCCGTAGTGCAGGCCGTGGGTGAGCACGTGCACCTTCGCATCCTCCCATTCGACGAACTCGCCGTTCATCCAGATGAGGTCCGCGGTGTTCAACACGTGCTCCCTACAGGCTCGCGAGGACCGCCCCGGTGGCGTCCTCTGTGGTCGCTTCGCCGCCGAGGTCGCGGGTGCGAAGCCCCGCCTCGAGCGCCTGGTCGACCGCCGATTCTAGGGCAGCGGCCTCGCCCTCCATCGCCAGTCCGTGACGCAGCATCAGCGCCACCGAACCGAACATGGCGAGCGGGTTGGCCGCGCCGGTACCCGCGATGTCGGGCGCCGAGCCGTGCACGGGCTCGAAGAGCCCCGGTGTGCCCGGCTCGCCCAGGGAGGCGCTCGGCAGCATCCCCAGCGAGCCCGTGAGCATGGCCGCCTCGTCGCTCAGGATGTCCCCGAAGAGGTTCTCGGTGAGGATCACCTCGAAGTGGCGCGGCGCCGCGATCAGCTGCATCGCCGCGTTGTCGACCAGCATGTGCTCGAGCTCTACGAGCGGGAACTCCTCCGCGTGCACTCGTGAAACCGTCTCGCGCCACAGGCGCGAGGTCTCGAGCACGTTGGCCTTGTCCACGCTGACCACCTTCGAGCGTGCCGAGGCGAATGCCACGCGCGCGATGCGCTCGACCTCCCCGACGGTGTAGGCGCAGTCGTCGTGCGCGCGGTCGCCTTCGCGGCCCGAGTCGCCGAAGTAGATGCCTCCGGTCAGCTCTCGGACCACCAGCAGATCCGTGCCCTCGATCCGCTCTCGCTTGAGTGGGCTGGCGTCCAGCAGCCCCGGGCTCGGGCGGACGGGGCGCAGGTTGGCGAACAGTCCCAGGCCCTTGCGCAGTCCCAGCAGCCCCTGTTCTGGGCGCGGGGCCGCGGGATCGACCGTGTCCCACTTCGGCCCGCCGACGGCGGCCAGCAGCACCGCGTCAGCGCCGCGGCAGGCGTCCAGCACCTCGGCGCTGAGGGCGGTGCCGTAGGCGTCGATCGAGATGCCACCCACCAGCTGCTCGTCGAGCTCGAACTCGCCGAGGCGGTCGAGCACCCGGGCCGCCGCGGCCAGGATCTCGGGGCCGATCCCGTCGCCGGGCAGGGTCACTATCCGGGCGGCCATCAGCGGTCGAGCACGCTAGCGCCCGGCGGGCGCGCGGCGTCTACGAGGCGCCGATGATGGCGCCGACGATGTTCGGGCTGAACGCCAGGGTGCCGTTGACCAGCGTCAGGCCGCCGAGCCCGTTAGCCCGGGCGTAGGCCAGCTCCTTGGTGAGGTTCGAGACGCCGTTCGAGGCCGGCAGTGGGGCGATGCCAAGCGTGCTCAGCGTGCCAAAGGCGCGGCCCTGGGCGTCGAAGAAGCCGCTGCCCGAGTCGCCGGGCACGCCGGGCGTGACCGTGTAGACCGTGTGGCTCCAGCCGCCTCCGGTGGTGTTGACGACGTTGCCCAGCTTGGGAGAGAGCGTGGTGACGCCGCCGCGCAGCGACGAGTTGCCGTAGGAGTAGACGGTGGTAGCGTTTCCTACGGTGGCGGTGCTGGCGGTCGGCCCGCCGAAGCCGGGCACGGAGGGGTTGAGCTTGCTCACGTCTGCCGGATCGACCTTCACCAGCGCGAGGTCGTTGTACTCGCAGGCGTTGGCGTCGCTCTCGTTGTTGCCCTGCATGGTCAGCCAGGAGCTGTAGGCGATGGTGCCGGGCCGGCTGGCACCGTCGATCTCCACGCGGGTGCCCAGCGGAAGGGAGTCGGCCTCGCAGCCGTTGGTGTCGCTGGCCTCACCGGTGCCGGCGCAGTGGGCGGCTTGCCCAAGCAGGACTTCGGAGCCGTTGGTGTAGACGAAGTTCGAGGTGCACTGCCCCGAGCCCTCGGTGTTGGTCTGGACTCCGGGGTGGATCGTCGCACCGCCTGCGGGAGCCCAGGCCGCTGCAGTCGAGGGAGCGAGCGCCAGAGCACCGATCACGGCGAGGGCGAGCGTCGGGCAGTGCTTCACGGTTCTTCTCCAGGGTCGAGGCGGCCCAGATCCCCGCCGGGCGCCACTCGGGCCGGCGATACCCGCGGGCGGGGACGGCTAAACGCGCGGCCGGCGCGCGCTGAGGTTCAGCCGCACGTAGTCGAGCGTCAGCGGGGTTCCGCACTCCGCCGCGACGGCTTCGGCGTACAGGCCGTGCAGCTCCCCGGGCAGCCGCTCGAGGTGGTGGCCCAGGCAGACGGTGCGCAGGTACTCGACGGGCTCTTCCAGCGTCACAGGCCAGGGCTCCAGGCTGGTCTTCACCTGCTCGAAGCCGGCACCCCGGAGGCGCTCGGCGGTCTCGGCGGGGCCGGCGAAGTTCCAGGGACCCGTCCAGCCCGAGAGGTGGGAGTAGAAGGGCTCGCGCTCGCCCACCTCGCGAGCCGCCTCGTGGAAGCGCTCCACGTTGCCCTCTCCCCCGCACTGCGCCTCGAGCCGACCGCCCGGCCCGAGCGCTTCGAAGAGCCGCGCGAACAGCGCGTCGTGGTCGGGCACCCAGTGAAAGACGGCGTTGGAGAACGTGGCGTCCACGGGCTCCTCGAGCCTCAGCTGGGCAAGGTCGGCTTCGATCACCGTGGCCCGGACCGGGTCCAGTGCCTGGCGTGCCTCGGCCACCATGGAGGGCGCGGAGTCCACGGCCACCACCCGCCCCTCGGGCAGGCGCTCGAGGAGCATCTTCGTGACCCTTCCGCTGCCGCAGCCGGCGTCGAGCACGGTCTCGTGGCCGCGCAGCGCCAGGCGGTCGAGGACCTTTTCGGCCCAGGCCGCCTGCGGCCCGGACACCCGCTCGTACGAGCGCGCGTCCCAGTCGCGGGCAGGGGGGCTTTGCTCCCCTACAGCCGGCGCTTCGCGCCGGCTCACCCCCCGATTGCCGTGGTAACGGGCCCCGCGCGCTGGCGCTCGCGCTCGTAGCGGTCGATCGCCCCCTCATCCTGCAGCGTGACGCCGATGTCGTCGAGCCCGTCCAGGAGCCGCCGCTTGGTCTCGGGGTGGATGTCGAAGCCCACATCGCGCCCGTCGAAGCGCACGACCTGCTCGCGCAAGTCGATCTCGGCCTCTGTGGCGTCCATCAGGGCCTCGACCTCCTCCTCCGGGAGCGGCACCGGGACCATCCCGATCTTCGTGCAGTTCGAGTAGAAGATGTCGGCGAACGAGGGGGCCACCAATGCCTTGAAGCCGAAGTCCTCGAGTGCCCAGGGGGCGTGCTCGCGCGAGGAGCCACAGCCGAAGTTGCGCCCGGTGACCAGGATCGGGTTGGGGTCGAGGTCCCAGCCGGGCTCCTTGGCCCAGTCGTAGAAGAGGAACTCGCCGAAGCCCGAGCGCTCCACTCGCTTGAGGAACTGCTTGGGGATGATCTGGTCGGTGTCGACGTCGCTGCGCCTCAGCACCGAGATCGGCCCTCTGATGAGCTCGACCTTGTTCATAGCTCCGCGGGGCCTCCCGCCCCGCGTTTTGATGTCGACCGCCGAGCTCCGGTCGGTCGTTGAACGGGCTCGCTCCGCGAGTCCTCCCACTCCCTGATGTCGACGAAGCGCCCCTCGATGGCCGCGGCCGCCGCCATCTTCGGGCTTACGAGGTGCGTGCGTCCCCCGCGCCCCTGACGGCCCTCGAAGTTGCGGTTCGACGTCGAGGCACACCGCTCGCCCGGGCTGAGCGTGTCGGGGTTCATGCCCAGGCACATCGAGCAGCCGGCGGAGCGCCAGTCGAAGCCGGCGGCCCGGAACACCTCGTCGAGGCCCTCTGACTCCGCCTGTGCCTTCACCTGCTGGGAGCCCGGCACCACCATGGCGTCCACGGTCGGGGCCACCCGGCGGCCCTTGACCACCTCGGCGGCCTCGCGAAGGTCGCCGATGCGAGAGTTCGTGCAGGACCCGATGAACACCCGGTCGAGGCTGATGTCCCGGATCGGGGTGCCGGCCTCGAGGGCCATGTACTCGAGGGCGCGGTGATCGCCCTCGGAGACGGGCTCGGGCACGGCGTCGGTGACCTCGGCGACCATGCCGGGGGTGGTGCCCCAGGTGACCTGCGGCGAGAGGGCCGATGCGTCGATGGCGATCTCCCTGTCGAACTCCGCCCCCTCTTCGGTGCGCAGCCCGCGCCACTCGTCGAGCGGCAGGGGGTCCGGCGCGGCCGGCCGGCCCTTCACCCACTCGAAGGTCACCTCGTCGGGGGCCACCATGCCGGCGCGGCCGCCGGCCTCGATGGTCATGTTGCACATCGTCATGCGCCCCTCCATCGAAAGGCGCTCGATCGGCTCGCCCGCGTACTCGATGGCGTAGCCCGCCCCACCGTCCACACCGATCCGGCCGATGGTGGCCAGCATCAGGTCCTTGGCCGTGACGCCGTAGCCGAGCCGGCCCTCGTAGAGGATGCGCATCGCCTTGGGCTTGCGCTGCTGGAGGGTCTGGGTGGCCAGCACGTGCTCGACCTCGCTGGTGCCGATGCCGAAGGCCAGCGCACCAAAGGCGCCGTGGGTGGAGGTGTGCGAGTCCCCGCAGACGATGGTCATGCCCGGCTGGGTCACCCCGAGCTCCGGGCCGATCACGTGGACGATCCCCTGGTGCTCGGAGCCGATCGAGTAGACCGGCACGCCGAACTCATCGCAGTTTCGCTCGAGCGTCTCCACCTGCACGCGGGAGAGCTGGTCGGCGATCTGGGCGAGGACCTTGGCGCCGTCGGTGGGCACGTTGTGGTCGGCGGTGGCCAGGGTGCGGTCGGGACGCCGCACGCGACGGTCGGCGATGCGCAGCGCCTCGAAGGCCTGGGGGGAGGTGACCTCGTGGACCAGGTGGAGGTCGATGTAGATGAGGCCCTCGGCGACCGCGTGCCGCTCCCAGATCTTGTCGAACAGCGTCTCGGCCATCAGCTCCTCCGGAGTCCGGCGGAGACCACGGCGAGCAACGTCGCGTCGCCTGCGGTCGGGTTCTCGAAGTGGTGGGGAAGGTCGGCGTCGAAGGTCACGGCGTCGCCTTCGCTCAGGTCGTGGACGATGCCGTCGCAGATCAGGCGCAGACGGCCGGCGGTGACCACGGCGGTCTCCCGCGCGCCGGGCTCGTGCATCGGGGGGTCGTCGGGCCCGCCTGTGGTGGCGCCAGACTCGAGGCGGTGCTCGGAGAGCTCGGCGCGTTGGCCCGGCAGCGGCGGGGTGAGCACCTGGTAGCGGTGCCCGGTGCGACTGGAGCCGCCCTCGCGCCGCTCGGCCGCGCGCACCACCGTCACGCCCTCTCCCTCGTCGAGGCGCAGCAACTGCGAGAGAGAGAGCTCGAGTCCCGACGCGATGCGGGTGGCCACGGCGAGCGTGGGGCTGGTCTCCCCGCGCTCGACCTGGGAGAGCATCGGAGCCGAGACGCCGCTGCGTGTGGCGAGCTCGCGAAGCGACAGGTCAAGGCCCTCGCGCAGGGCGCGGACGCGGTGACCCACCGACGGCTCGGGCTGGACGGCTCGGACGGCGACGGCCATGCTGCGTACGTTATCACGTACGTTTGTACGCGGCTACGTCAGGCCCACGCTACCCCCCGTAGCGTCCACGCAGCGCCATCACGTTGGCCACGTAGCGCTGGGTATCGGGAAACTGGCCGCTCTGGCGCACCGAGGTGGGGCCCTGGTAATAGGAGGCCACGGCCGTGCTCTCGTCACCGCCCGTCTCGCGCAGCAGTTGACGCAGGTATATGACCCCGGCACGCGTGTTCTGCTGCGGCGACGACGGATCGTGGGGCCCTGCGCCCAGCACGCGGTCCACGTAGTCGAACGTCCCGGGCAGCACCTGCATCACCCCCCGCGCCCCCGCCGGGGAGACCATCGAGTTGTTGAAGCCGCTCTCCTGGTGGGCGATCGCCGCGGCCAGCGAAGGCGGCACGCCGTGCTGGGAGGCGATGCTTCCCACGCCCGCGGGGCCCACCGTTGCGCCGGTGGTAGACCCGGGCGCCTGCGTTGCGGGGGTCTGCGAGGGGGTCGAGGGTTCCGAGGCCGGCCTCGGCGTCGCTCCGGTTGCCCCGTTCGCCGCCAGCGCCGTCGCTCCCTCACTCTCGCTCGGCACCTGGATCGTCGAGCCGATCACCACGTTGCCTTCGGGCGGCAGCCCGTTGGCGGCCGCGAGCGTGCGGGTGGTGAGGTTGCTCGCCGCGGCGATCGACCACAGCGTCTCCCCCGGCTCGACGGTGTGCGGCACCGAGGCCCCGGCGGGGCCGGCGCAGACGAGCAGCACAGCTGTGGCCGCGAGCGCGGCGCGGCGAAAGGCGGACAAGCGCATCGGTTTCGTACCCCTTGGTTGGACTCCGCCGGGCTTCGCCCCGCCTGCGGGCCGTTCCTCCTGCGCGCGCACCGCTATGTACACCTGCAAGGTTCCGTGCGCAGCTAAAGCGCGCCGCGCAGCAGCCCGAGAAGCTCCTCCTCGCCGGGCGGGCCCGGCGTCGCGCCCAGCCCGGGGTGCCCGAGCGCCGCCGCCACCACCGCAGGCAGCTGGTCCTCCACCACCCCCAGCGTGGACAGGCGGACGTGGCCCGAGCGCGCCGCCAGCTTGGCCGCCTGGCCGGCGGCCGCTTCGGGGTCCCCCGCCGGGTCGCCCAGAGCGACGGCGAGCTTGGCGAGAGCGTCGGGGGCGCGCCAGGCCATGAGACGAGCGCTGTGGGGAAGGATCACGGCGTTGGTCTGGGCATGCGGGGTGCCGAGGGTGCGCACGATCGTCTGGCACACCGCGTGATGCACCGCCAGCCCTGCGTTGCCGACCGCGTAGCCGGCGAGGAAGGCCGCCTCGGCCAGCTCGGGTGCGGGCGGCGAGTCGAGCGGCAGGGCCTCCCAAAACAGGCGCGCCGCCCGCAGCGCGGCCTCCTCGGTCACCGGGTTGGCCATAGGCGCGTACAGGGCTTCCATCGCGTGTGCGAGGGCGTTCATCGCCGTCGCCGCTCGGTAGGGCGCGTCGGGGGGGACCATCGCGTCGGGCTGGCAGATCACCAGAGCAGGGCGTTTGGCCTGCACGCCGGCTACGCCCTCGGGCAGGCGGTGGAAAGGCGTGAAGGCAGACCCCGCGAGGGTGGTGGGAAGCGCGGCCACCTGCGCACCGCTCGCCGCTCCGACCGCCTTCGCGACGTCCACCACGCGCCCACCGCCGAAGCCCACCAGCGGCCGCTCCCCCGCCGGCCCGAGCAGGCCCGCGGACAGCTCGGGCACCGCTCCCGGCGCAACCGTGAGCACCGCCGCTGCGTCGGCGGCCAGGCCCTCGGGCGCACCAGACAGCGCACGCTCGGTGGAGAGCAGAGCGTAGCCCTCGAACCCCCGCTCGGCCAGCAGCTCGCGAGCCTCGGCCAGCGCCCCCTCGCCGAGGCGGATCAACCGCTCGCCGTCGAGGAAGCGAAAGCCGGGTGAACGGGTAGCTGCGGTGCTCGCCGGGGACCGATCGGTCCGGTGCTCGGTCGACCAACGCTCGACCTGCGCTCCTCCCGCCACGATCGGTCTGGTGCTCCTCGCTCAGGGGCCTGGGGTGGGTGTCCGCGCGGCGTCGGCCGCCAGCACGTGCTCGGCCTCCGCACTGGCCGAGTCGCCCAGGGCGGTGGAAAGCGCGCGCAGGTAGGCGCGCCCCGAGGCCTCGAGGATGTCTGTGGAGACCCCCACGCCCG